>BBRT01000215.1 GCA_001417715.1 Candidatus Symbiothrix dinenymphae | reverse complement strand
CGAAACGCGGTAGGGGTTGTCCTTCGGAATCACCGTGTTGTACGGGGGGTATTTGCCTTCGATAAGTCGGCACACCACCGTGAATTTCTCCATCGTGATGTAGGCGTTGTTGGCATCGAAACCGATGTTCACTTTGCCTGTTTCGCGGGGCAGGACGGTTTTGAGAAGGTTTGCCGGTTTTTTAGGCAGGATGAACGAGGCTTCCGCATTGCCGGTTACGCTCAAATTTTTGAAACGCACCAATTTATGTCCGTCAGACCCCACAAAAGTGAGATTGTCCGGCATAATGTCAAAATAGATACCGTTCATAATGGGGCGCAATTCATCATCGCCCGTTGCGAAAATCGTGTGCGAGATGCCCGACAGCAAGTCCGACGCATCAATCGTGAGCTGGGACGCCCCGTCTGACAGCGGCTTGGATTGCGGATATTCATCGCCTTTTTGGGCAACTAAATCGTACTTTCCATTTTCATACTTGATGACCAACGCCAATGTGTCCTCGTTGATTTCAACGGTGATTGGCTGTTCGGGAAGCTCTTTCAGGGCTTCCAACAGGTTTTTTGACGGGATGGCAAACGAGCCGCTGCCGCTCACATCACTGATGGCGATTGCCGTCACCATGTGCGTTTCCGAGTCGGCGGCGGTGATTTTCAGCTGGTTGCTGCTCACATCAAAGAGAAAACAATCCAAAATGGGCTGTGCATTTTTGGAGGCGATTACGCGACCCACAGTCTGCAAATGACTTAAAAACAGGTTGCAA
>BBRT01000214.1 GCA_001417715.1 Candidatus Symbiothrix dinenymphae | reverse complement strand
GGCGGATTCACTTCTTCGGGTACTGTGTTGCCGTGCCACCACATCCGAGTGGTCGTGCCCGGCTTGAGCCCCGACACATCTTCTATTTTACAAGGAGCCGCCAAATTCGTCAGTATGTTTGATTCTACAGTCGCTCCTACCCGGTCGCTTATCATCATGACCCTCCATGGCGACTTGTGCGGCAGTGATGCTTGCACTTTCACCTTAGGTTTACCGGGATAGGGAGACAGTTTGCCTCGTAACAACCCGTTTTCTTTGGATAGATACATGCCGGCATAATTTACTAAATTTGCCTCTGTAATAGCCATATATGCCTTTTGTTCCGTAAATTCAAACAGAGCAGGCATCTCTATTAATTTATCCGGTTTCATTTCCTCAAGACTCACACGGGTGTATTTATCTTCGTGCGATGTGGTATAGGAATTTAAATACATCACCAAACCAAGAGGATTTCCTGACAAATTGAACGTGGTAAATTCATCGTACAGGACGAGTGATGACTTGCTGGATTGTTCGGGAAATTCGTACCGAAAGGCGATTCCATCGTCAAAAGCCCGCACTACAATCCTGACTTCCCGAAAAGGGGCTTTCTGTTCCTTCAAAGGAATTGTCACTTCCTCGTAATAACTATGCACCTGTTTTGTCTTACCTACAACAAGTTCATACGTTTCATTGCCTATACGAAATACAGGTTTTCCCAAATCCAGATTATTTCCGAACGGACCATTGTCAAATTCAAGACTCAGAGGGGAATCGCCAACCAAC
>BBRT01000213.1 GCA_001417715.1 Candidatus Symbiothrix dinenymphae | reverse complement strand
AATTCGGGATAAGTCCGCGCTTCGGTGAGTTGCAATTCCGATTTTTGATAGTTTTCGTTTGCGAGCCATTCGATTTTTCCATCCGTTACAATGGGAAACCAGGCGATGCCTTTGTGTGAACGCACGGCATCGTATTCAAAGCCGTAGTTGCGGTCGCACCACGCGCCGAAAGTCAAAGGGACATTCGGGTTGGCACTGATGGTGGCGTGCACCCACGCGGGAGGCACTATGATAATGTCGCCCGGATTTCCGTGAACGGCAAAGCACCGTCCGGGGTTGTCGCCGCCCAATTCCTGCATGTAGATAATCGCTTCGCCCTGCCAGATTTCATAGACTTCCGGCGTGGAATAGCCATTGGCAAAAGCCGAGCGCACATGGATGTGTCCCTGACTTCTGACCGGTTCGTTGCCAATGGTTCCGGCGGCGTAAGTGACTACACCATAGAGCAAATGCAATTCATTCAATTTCTCCCTGTGAATTTTCTTCCCGACATCCATCGCAATGGCATAAACAATTTCGGGTCCGTCGGCATTGGAGTCCAACAGGCTTTTGCGTATGGCATCCAATGTTCTCAGTTCTGTTTGGGGACCAAAGCAATTTTCACCGTATTCAAACCCTAGCGGCTGATTCAACGGTTGTATATCCAATCCGGGTGCAAATATTTTTTCCATTTTATTCAATAAGCCGAAGTTCATTTAAACTCTGTTCAAAATCGGAGGCAAAGGTACGCAGAAATTCTATACAAACGAAACTTTTTTGCTGTTTTCTAA
>BBRT01000212.1 GCA_001417715.1 Candidatus Symbiothrix dinenymphae | reverse complement strand
TTGCTGTATGCCGAACTGATAACTGCCTTTGGTCAAGTATGCCCCGCAACTGCTGCTTAACTTGCGGGGATAGACCTGCAGTGTGAGTGTCAATTGGTTGGAGGTGATTTCGACATTGTCTTGTCGATAAACCTCCACCCATTGGTCGTGTCCGTTCAGGTCGAGTACGGTATTGCCGCCCTTTTTCACCAGGGTGGCGTTCCCCATCAAATGAGCCGGGGTATGATACCCGGAAATATCCGTCAGCGAGCGAATTTTCTCCGTGAGTCCCGGACTGACAAAATCCCATATCGCGCCACCCATCAAACGGGGATAAGTGTAAATCACTTTCCAGTAATCGTCTAATGCGCCGCCGCCATTACCGGCAACAGAGAGGTATTCGTCCATAAACGACGGACGGCGGTTGGAACCGGGCACATTCGAGGGCAAACCAAACTGCATCTCCAATTCGGTGGGGGTCGGGTAGCGCGGTCCGACGATGTCTTCGGCATAGTGGTCATCTCCATACATCCAATAGCGTGTAGGGTCGTATTTTTTCCCTTCTTTGATTACTTCTGCGATATTGTTGCCGCCTCCACTTTCATTACCGGCACTCCAAAACAGCACGCTGGGATGATTTCTATCGCGCAGCACCATCTGCCGACTGCGCTCCCTGTACATCTCCGCATATTCCGGTCTTTTGGAAAGCCCGGGTGCATATACTTCGTTGCCTGCTTCATCGGTGATATACAATCCATAATCGGTGGCATGTGCTTCGTCGCCTGTTTCATC
>BBRT01000211.1 GCA_001417715.1 Candidatus Symbiothrix dinenymphae | reverse complement strand
AAAAACAGAGAGAAAAGTTCTCCCTGTTCGATTAATTTATTTACTTTTGTTGTATGAAATACAAACAACTAATCAAGGAGCAAAGGTACGAAATTTTTGCATTACTGCAAACAGGTACCCCGAAAGAGAAGATTGCAGAGATTGTAAATGTCTCTGCCAGTACAGTTTACAGGGAGATTGAGCGCAATAAAGGCACGCGCAAGTATACCCCTATCCATGCCCAAATGTTGGCTGATGAACGCAAAGAACGCTACACCCGCAAGCGAACGTTTTCGGCGGCGGTCGAGCGGCAAGTAAAAAAAAGGCTCGAAGAAGACCAATGGTCGCCCGAACAAATTGTCGGCTATTGCAAATTAAAAGCGATTCCAATGGTTTCTCACGAACGCATTTATCAACATGTTCGTGCCGACAAAGCCGCTGGAGGCACTCTTTGGACACATTTGCGCCACAGAGGAAAACATCGCAAGCGACCCGTTGGTGGTGGAAAAAAGGTGGTTATCAAAAATAAAATTTCCATCGATGAACGTCCGGATGTCATCAATCTCCGCAAACGTTTGGGCGACTGGGAAATAGATACGATTATCGGAAAAGACGGCAAAGGGGCTATCCTTACCCTCACCGAAAGGCTCACAAGCTTCTTGATGATGGAAAAATTGCCCGAAGGAAAAGCTGCTCTCCCGTTGGCAAAAGTTGTCCACAAACTGCTGGTGGCTTACAAAAAAAACACCCACTCCATCACCGCCGACAATGGGACAGAGTTCGCAGAACACGAATATATCGCTAAAAAACTCGATCTGGACTTCTTTTTTGCACACCCATACTCCTCGTGGGAGCGAGGTCTGAATGAAAATACTAACGGATTAATTCGACAATATATTCCTAAAGGAACTGATTTTGATGACTACTCTCATGATTATATTAAACTGATACAGAGCAAGATAAATAGCCGACCCAGAGAAAAACTCGGCTTTAAATCTCCAACTGAAGTTTTTTATCTATCTTTGTAGAAATTTTGTCGCACTTAGAAGTTGAATCTGCGGGCAAAAAAAACAGCGAAAATGTTTGGTTTGAATAGAAATTTTGTCTAACTTTGCGCCCGATTTTGAGCAGAGTTAAAACGGACTTCGGCTCTGTTGTAAAATTAAAATGTAAATTTGGTGTTCCTATAAATAAAGTAGTCAACAATATGGAAGATAAAAAAGTAAGAATTTTCATTTCATACTCGCACGAAAATACAGACCTTTTTAACGAGTTAAAAAAAGGTTTAGAAAGTTATTCCCAAAATTCAACAAATATTGAATGGGATATATGGACTGATGTAGAAATACCTGCGGGCGCATTTTGGCATGAATTTATACAAGATAAGGTTAACGAAAGTGATGCGGCTATTCTATTGGTTTGTCAGCATTTTTTTGCGTCTGACTATATAAAAAATGAAGAATTTAAAAAATTTGTAGAGAGATGTAAAAAAGAAAATTTCATTTTTTTCCCTGTATTATTGTGTGATTGTGAATTTTATAAACAATGGGAAGACCTTACGAAAATTCAGTTTTTTGCTCCACAAGGACAAGATTATGGCATTGATAAATTTAAAAATAAAATTGTTCCCTATGACTACCTTAAAGAGTCTAATATAAAGAACACTTATTTTAAAAATTGCGTAGAAGCATTTGAAAAAACAATTAAATTGAACCGTTCTGTCAAAAAGAAAAGTTCCGAAACAAATACAACTACAAAAAACGAGAGTCAATCTCAACAATTAGAAGAACGATTTCAAGATTTTAAAAATCAAGTAATGAATCACATTAAACACCAAGATGATAAAATTGGCTCGTTGGAAAAAACAGTAGGTTTTTTAATTGATGAGGCATATCACGGATTACAGCCCATTAGCAATCATCTAAAAATTCGCTTTGATAAAAGTATTCGAAAATATTCATTTGAATTTGAAAAACAATTCAAAATTATTTCAGAAGGAGTGTTGCCAATAAGATATCAAACTCAATTCTATGCAAATAGAAAATTGGATGACGGCGAAGCAGCAAAACTATATTACGAACATAATAAAATTATGTGGAAAGATTTAGAAGTTGGTGCAAGCATTTCAATTTCGAATGATAATGGAAAAAATTTTGGCGAAGAAATTTTGGTAAAAGTTAATCCAAAAACAAAATGGGGTAATTTTATTCCTTTTGATATTTGTTTTGAACCAAAAGACGAAAAAAATCACTTGAATTTAGAAAAAAACAATATTATTGACGTGAAATATTGGTATTCGGTACAAATTGAACATTGGGGAAGTTACATTAACAGACATCTTTCATATTTCAACGAATCCTTAACCGTAACATTGGAATACGACAAAAATAGTGGTGACATAATCAAAACAATAAAAAAATTAATTGGTGATAAAAGCACTCCCATAGAACTTTCTGACGATAAATATACTAAAAAAACACGTTACTATAATTCTAAAACCATAGAACAAAAAATAGAATTTAAGGGAGATAGATTTGAAAAGTTTCGAATTACTTGGGATGCAGAAAAGTATTTTGGTGTTGATGAGTTAAACACAATAGATAGCGAAGACCAATTAGGACTAACAAACAAATAAGGTGGTGATGAGTATAGTAGAGGAAATAACAGAAAATAATAGAGCATTTGCTTCTTTTGGGGGTAAATGTCCGTTTAAGTGTTTGCATTGTTATACTTTTAGCAAAAATTTTGAAGAACAGCCAAAATGTTCAATAGATGAAATTGTTAAAAGCCTAACCAAGCAAGAGAATTTTAAAATCATATATATATCGGGGTATAAGGAGAATTTTGTAAATCCGGACGATGGATTAGATTTGATGGAAAAACTTTTTTCCCAATACAAATGCCATATACTATTTACAACAAGAAATATATTTAATAATAACAAGCAGATAGAGAGAGTAAGTAATCTTAGTAAAAAAATGCAAGATGCAGGTAAAAAATTATTTGCCTGTATTTCTATATCTGCGTTTGGTTCATATAAAAAATTGGAGCCGAATAAGATAACTCCTACTCCTGCACAAAGGATTGAATTTTTAAGGGCAATTTATAACGAAGGAATTACAACTTTCTTAACATTACGACCTATTTGTCCTGATGCGTTTATTCCTACGTCTGAATATATTGAAATCCTTGAAAAATCACACAAATATTGTGATGCGGTAATAACGAGTGGAATTTTAGTAGATAATGATATTAGAGATAATCTAAAAGATTTTCCTTTTCGTGGTGAAAAAGAGCAGATGCGTTGTTTTAATAAAATGGATATAGAGGATATAGATGTAAGCAATGAATTAGCAGTAATTAGAGCATTTTGTAAAGTTAAAAATGTTAGTGATTTTGACAAAAGTATTCCTGCGATAAACTATATATTACAAAACAAAAAATAAATCAATTACAGCGGATTTCAAAATGGGAAAAATATTGGTGCATATTCATTTGTTTTATCTGGAACAAACGGATACGCTGTTGGATAAGTTAAAATCTATTGGAGATAATCCGTATGATTTGTTTATTACTATGTGCAGACACGATGATGCTGTGGAGCAGAAGATAAAATCGTTTAATCCGGCTGCAAAAATTATCATGACACACAATGTTGGCGCAGATGTATATCCATTTATACATATACTGAACTCTGTTGATTTGGATGATTATTCGTACATTGTAAAACTGCATACTCGACGCGACTTAACGAACCATTATTTTTGTGGTGAGTATATGTACGGCATTTCGAGAAGAAAATATTTGCTAAATTTCATATCATCGCAAACCGGATTCCAAAAATGCCTTGACACATTAAACGCGGATGAAAAATTGGGAATGATTGCGGATTATCAAGGTATAGTGAGCAAGCCAAGACGACGAGATAAAGAAACAATTGCTCAAGCATTGGATTTATTGCAAAAACACGGATTATCATGTAAAGTCAGGTATGTTTCCGGAACTATATTTATGGCGCGAGCAAAATTATTTAGAATAGTTCAAGAATTACGATTATCAGAGTCGGATTTTTCCAAATATACATCCGGCAGCGGAGGAATGTTGCCTCATATAATGGAAGTGTTTTTTGGCGCATCCATCATTGCTCATGGATATGAAATTCGCGACGTATTCACGCCTTTCATGCGCAAACTTTGTTATTTGGTTCTAAAAAAAGCGGTTAGAGTTGTTCGTTTTTTCTACAGAAATGATATTTCCGTTGCCGGATATCGAACAATTAAAATTCTAAAAATCACAATACCTTTTGCAACCAAGCACGAAAATGCCGGCGAGGTTGCCGATACGGAATAATACACGCTACTATTTTAATAAACAGGCTTTTTATCTTGGCATATCTCAACGAGCCATTCTGTTGAATATAAGCATCCAACGTGCGCCGGTAATCGTTCCAAGCTTCCGCATCAAATTCCAAATCGGATGAATCATATACAAATCCATTCTCATCAAAAAATTGTTTCATATAGGGTGTAACACCTATGATTTGTGGTGGTTCTGTACAATGCTTCGTTTTCTGTATTTCTAATGAACCTGATATAAAAACGGAGTTCAACCCCTTTGTTTTATTTATCAGATATTGATTTTCAAAATTGTCTTTCAGTAATTTGTTTCGCTTTATTTGTATGACAGTTCCACCGCTTGGCATACACAACGCCCAATGCAAGGCAGTACCGCCAATACCGGCCAAAAATTTTGCGTTTTTTACGTATGCAATTTGCTCTTTCACCAATAATTTTTCGGGATAAACTATATGATAGCCATTTTTTGCAAAAATGTTTTGAATTTTTTCTTCACCCAATGTTTTTCTGTATGTCAATGCCGCTCGCGACAGATAAATTTTATCAAATCCATAACCCTCCGAAACAGAATCAGCAATACAGCGATAAGTATTTCCCATTTCCTGCGAAGAAAACCTATCAAGCCTAAATGCTTGCGCCGGAACAAAAACATTTTTAAATTGCGCACTTTCATCCAACACCATCATTTTTTCAATGTTCAGTAAATCTATCAATTGCGTGGCAAAATTTGGTATTGGGGGTTTTCCAATAAATAAGGCTGTGGTATTTTTATATTTGTCCAATAACATCGGAAAAGCGCGACTCAACTGTTCCAGCATAAAATGACCAAATTCTGACTCATTCAGATTTCCCAAATACACGACATCTATATCAAAGTTTTGCATTTTTTTTCCCCTCCAATGCTTGGGAAGACATTGCCCATTTCCATGCGTCATTAACGATTGCTTTATGAATTTTCCATGACTGTCGAAGACACCAAAAGAGTGAATATCTTCCTCGTCAACAGCAATTATGCCATTTGGCACTTGTTGAATATTCAAGTTAGAACCAACTTTCAGTCGGGATTCTGCACGATGTATAAAATTTTTATATCCTTGCGGACCGTAAATTGTTATTGACATATTTTTGTTTTATTTATACCCAGTCAAGAAATATGTTTTTTATCGCGCGCTGCTCAATAATGGCTTCTATGTTTTTCAAACGTTGGGTGAATTTTCCCGGATTAAATCTAACATGCGTCTCCACCATTATATAACCAATTTTATCGTAAACGCCGGATTGCAATATGTCGTCCAAAACATCAAATTCAGCACCTTCTATATCCAATTTCAGGATGTATATATAATCAAATTGTTCGATGTAATCAACCAATCTCATCATTTTTACCTTATATGAATATGAACTTTGCGCTCCAACTACATCTACAATGCTGCACGCTTGGTCATATACAAGTCCGGAAGTGTGCAACATAATTTCCCCGTTTTCTCGGGATACGGCAGCATTATTAAATATTACTCTATTGTTATTTGCATATTTCTTTGCATACAAACGGGCTGTTTCAAGTAATGGGTCAAAAGCATGCACTATTCCACCGCAGCGCAGGAACAAGTCGGTTATAAGACCAATATTTGCGCCACAATCCAAACAAATAGCATCGGCAGGCATATTATGAAAAATATGACCATATTTTGGTGCAACCTCGGCATTATACAGCATCAGTTCTATCTGACCAAAGCCGTTGGGGTCTGCCAAAGCATTTATGATATACTTTTGATTTTTGATAAGCTGGTCGTATTTCATCGAATACGACAGAACTCTCATTCCAAATAATTTAATTTTTCGCCGCCCATTAGGCAACTTTTCTTTTTGTATCACTTTCATTTTGTTTTTCTTTTTATAAACGGATTTTATTTTTGTTCACGGAACAAAAGTACTGCTTTTTTATTTCATACGCAAAACAATCTTATATTTTACAGCAATTTTTTAAGTTTCTCAATATCAGGCATTGACCGGCGCAATTTTTCGGGCATCTCTTCGGACGTGCGATAAGTAGCCACACCCATCGGCTTGTTGTAATCGCGCACGGCGAACTCCACAAAAGTGCTGTTCATCTCTTTGCACAAGATGATTCCGATAGAAGGCTGTTCGTGCGGCTTACGAACATAATTATCCAATGCCGACAAATAAAGATTCAGTTGCCCCAAATAAGAGGCGCGAAATTTACCGGACTTTAATTCTATTGCCACCAAAGCATTCAATTCGCGGTTGAAAAACAAAAGGTCGATAAACAATTCCTCCCCTGCAACTTCCACGCGGTATTGGTTGCCAACAAAAGTAAAATCAGAGCCAACCGTCAAGATAAATTTTTTGATATTGGCAACAATAGCCCTTTCAACCACCCGTTCGTCCAAATCCTCCTCCGCATCATCAATCTGCTCTATATCAATGTAATTCAACATATACTCATCCTTGAACGAAGCAACCGCTTTCAACAGTTGCTTTCCATCCGGTATCGTAAGGGCAAAGTTGTTGGGCATGGTACCGCGCTTGCCGTATAAATCATCGCGAAGGTAATCTCGTAATGTGTATTTATTCCAAAAATGAGTGGCACATTCATGGATGTAGAACAGACGAGCCTCCAATGTTTTTGTTTTAGCAATGCAATGATTTCCATGTGATGGGTGAAGCCAATTTGGAGAAATTCTGCCGGATTGAATTCGTCAGCCGTCGGCTGACGATTTACCACAAGCAATAAATTTTCATTAACTACCAAATCGGTCGCCGTCGGCGACCGATTTATAGAATGCTGATTCTCAATTGTTTGTAAATCGGTCGCCACTGGCGACCGATTTATTACCGGTTCCCATACTTCATAAAAATGGCGCATTTTTTTTATGTTTTCTGAAGAGAATCCTCTCAATCCGGGCAACTCCTTTTGCAAATCTTTTGAGATTTGCTCAATAGCACCCGTTCCCCAAAATCCATCTCGCGAATTGAGGGAAACATATCGCCCAATGCCGTAATACAGCGACAACTGCTCCCGATTGACCGATGAGGCTGCCCGATATTGACTTCGCAGAATGACCTCTTTGATGTTGTTTACCGCCGATTTGTATGTTTTGTTTATTTCCATTGCTTATATTCGAGCGACAAAGGTACAAAATTTTACTTTGCCATTTCAATCATCTGTGCAGCATAACTGTGCTTGGGAATTTCGCCTTTGAATTTGTATGTCAGTTTTTGGAAAAAACTGCCCGCTGTTAATCGCTGATATTCATCAGCATCAAACGGCGTTAAAATAAGTTTTGGCTCGCTCATTGTGTGCGTTGGTGCTTGGTCTACTAATGGCATTTGTTCGTAAAACTTTTTTGCCATAGTATCGTTTTGAACCATCGCCTTGAACATTAAATGAGGATGAAAATAATCTGCCACTTTATTTTCATGCCGCCAATACTCCATGCAAAGAGCGTGCCATGCATCCAGCAAAAACGCACCTTTGTAGCTGCGAATAAAGCACGTTTGCATAAATGAATACGAAAATTTGCCGGTTGTCACGTGAAATACAAAAAAGTTTGTGTCATCAATCCATTTAGGTATTTCTGCCGTCGTATAATCCGTTGCATCCAACCAATACCCCCCGTGATTATGCAATAAATTTAGCCTTACTAAATCTGAAAAAGGTGTAAATCCAATTTCACCCCGTGCAAATCGGTCGTGAACGTATCCGGGCAAATCGGTGTATTGCGCGAGTGTCTTGTTGTCCACAATGATATGCTTTCGGTCGCCTTTGTAGTGCTCCGCTGTGGCAAAACAGGCGCGCACCAATTCCGGTGCGTTATCAACCCCTTGTCCCCAGTATTGCCAGATAGTTTCCGGTGTCTCCCGCACAGGCGTTTGAGGTGTCATATCGCGAAGCAACGGCACATAATTTTTCTTGAAATACCGTTCTGTCATTCGCGCCTTGATGGTTTCGTGATGCTGTTGATAAAAATTGCGCCCCAACAAAGCGGTCAGGCGCGTTGCTATAAACGCGCGTAGTCGAAAAAGCCTTAGTGCTCGTGTCATAATTGTTGCTTATTTTATTTGTATGTATTTTTCAGATAATCCCCTATTTGAAATAGCCTCGCCATTGTGTTTATTCCAATCTTTGGGGGCAATCACCATCTTGTCGGGATTTGGATTCAAATAGGCCGCCATCCATGAGAAAGAACTGTTTGCAATTATATTGTGCTTGCAGTTTTTCATCAGTTCCATATCCCAATAGCCGGTTTCGGCGGAATTTATATCTACTATTGTCATTGGCATATCGGTTTTTGCATTGGCTTTGCACCACTCAATATCATCGGAAAATAAAAAGTAGTGACCTTCTATCATCTTCATGGCTGCTTGATAATATTCAATGCCGCATAAGGGATGATAATCGGGCTGCTTCACATAATCGCCGCGTCTGATGTGCAATGATACGGAGTTGCAATTTCTTATCTGTTTCAGCAATTCCAAGTTATCGCTATTCATCGTGTTTTTCAAGGAGAAATCGGCACTGATTTTGTCTTTAACGCAGTTCAGATAGCGTTCATTTTGAAAATAGCCCTTGAAATAATTGGTGCCACGCCCGCCGAGATTTAGAAATTCGGGCTGAAATTCATCCCAATTACGCTCTCTAACCACCTTGTATTTCCCAACTAATCGTGCTAAAAGCGGTGGTCGCCGGTTCACAAATACTGTGGCGGGGATATTAAAAACGTCCAAACAAAACGGTCGCGAGGTCGTCCTTTCAGATTTGGCGCGCTCAAACCACGACACATCATATAAAGTATCCTCCCCCAATGCTTGCCCGAAAGCGTATTGAAACATTTGATTGGCAAGACCACCCTGTAATTGCACAACATTCATAACTTCTTTTTTTTAGATGGTTGCATAAATTAAGTCCACTATCTCTTTGTCAATCGTGGTGTCAAATTTTCTGGCAAAGAGTTGATTGCTTCCCCTGATTGTTTCGTAATCTTCCATCCGCAATGTTTTTGGATGCTTTATAGAGCCGCCGCTTTGCCAATCAATATATCTCAAACACTTGTTCTTAATCTCTAATCCATCTAATTGGTGGATGATTGTGTGAAAAAACAGTTCATCAGCACAGTGTGTCCACTCATACCGTTTGATATAGTCCTCATTTTCATTAAGATATAAAAATATCTTTTCCACGCAGTTGTGTGTTAAATTCATCCATTGTGCCCCTTTGTAAAAATCGTAATCTATTGGACGCCGCTTTATTGTCGAAAATAGTTTAAATAGTGCTTTTGAAATGATATTGATGTGATGGGACCAATACTGCGTTACCCGCTTCATATTGGATGCCGATATTTTTTGAATATCTATGTATTCGCAGTTGTTATTTTCAAAAAATACTCGTATTTCAGCATTCGTCCGCAGCGGTAAATCTTGTGCAGATATGAGTATATACCTGTCGTATCCGCGTTTATAGGCTTCTGATAGCAAATGCAGGGTCGCCTTCACTATATTGAATGAAGCCCAATACGGGGCGTATTTTTTATATACAAACACGCTGTCCAAGTCTTGTATGTGCACAGAAGACCGTTTGTCGATATGTACGTAAACATCAAAATCTTCCGCCAAATGCTTTATCAGCCGGTTTGCCTGCGCTTCATTTTTGTGAACCATCAGCATTATTGCAATTTTGGGCTGTTGTTTGTTGTCGGTTGTCTTCATTTTAGATAAATTTATGTATTCTGAACCACCATTTTACTCTGTTGATGAGTTCAAGAGTGAATTTTCGGTTGAATTGTAACAGGCCGTTTGCCTTGATGAATCGCAATTCGGCGGACAAAAGGTCTAATGCTTCAGCGTTTTTCATGCGCCAAGGATAGCGCAATTGATTGACGAGCAGCGGAAATATAATTTCTTTGGCGAGATGATTTTTCCTGTCGATGGAGGCATCTTTATAATTGCTTATGATGGATTTTATTGCAACAATTGTGTCTTTGGTGGCTTTTAACACCTGTGTTTGCATGGAATTGACGGCAGAATGCGGATTATATCGGTAAAAATAGAGGGGAACGTTCAGCAGCACCAATTTGGATTTTTGAGCATATAGAGCCATTGTAAATTCCGAATCCTCACATAATGAGATATTTGGCAAAAATTGATGCCCGTCCAATAAAGTTTTCCGGTAAAGTTTTTGCCACAGAGCCATGCCTTGAACGTAGAATTTGGGGCTTGACCGGCGACTTTCAAAATGACTGAATAGCGGGTCGTCTGTGATGTTGTATGGAATCCGGTCGATGTTTTCGTACAGTTTGAAAGGCGGATGAGGCTCGTTTGTGTTGGTCGCAGATGGTGTCCTGCGCTGTTTCCTGTGCAGTTTTTTATCATATTTGAACGCCACCCAATCGGCACGATGCTTTGTTGCAAAATGATATGTGATTTCTAACAGTTGCGGATGAATCCAATCGTCAGCATCCAGAAAGTAAATAAATTCGCCGCAAGCATGGCTCAGAGCATTGTTTCGAGCAACGGATACACCGGCGTTCTGTTGGGCAACGATTTTGATACGAGGGTCGGCGGCGGCGTATTGTGCCAAGATTTCCGCACTTTTGTCTGTGCTCCCATCGTTGACGCAAATAGCCTCCCAATTGGTAAAAGTTTGGGCGACGACCGAATCCAGACATTCTGCCAAGTATTTTTCAACATTATAGACCGGAATAATTAGTGATATTGTTGTCATTTGCTCCATTTTCATTTTACAATCGGACCCTTTATATAATGCCAAATTTTTGACGGCGTTTTTAATTGATGTGTTTTCATAAAATCACGAACCAACTGCTTTGCATAGTGTCGGTTTTGCTTCAACAGTTTCTTTCGCGCAGGGTCGCGAGTGGTCAAAATAGAGCCTTCCCTGTATTTATACAGATAAATTGAATCCGGCACCAACACAATTTGGCGACCGGCATAAATCACTTGAATCATCAATTGCTTGTCTTCCATGGTTTTTAATTCCGGCAGAAACGCAAATTTGTTTTCATTATACCATGCACGATTGATTAAATAGCGAACGGCATAGCCATACGTCCCAACAAATGTCTTATTAAATTTTTCTTGGGGAGCCCACAGCACCTGTTCGTTTTCATAAATAATGCCGGTGCGTGGCGATTTTTCTTTGTAAATACCCGACACTGCTATCTCTGACCCCGTTTCTACAATCGCTTTCAACATATTTTCGTAATACTTCGGGTTGAGCAAATCGTCGCCGTCCATAAAATGGATGTAATCGCCGGTGGCATTCTGAACGCCTGTGTTGCGGGCGACAGACAGCCCCCGGTTCCTGTCGTGCGTTACTATCTTTATCCGCGTGTCCCGATAGGCACGGACTATGTTTTCAGAATTATCAGTGCCACCGTCCATCACCGCAATAATTTCCAAATTTTCATGCGTCTGATTTGCCAAGCAATCCAATGTCTGCTCAACGTATTTTTCAACATTATAGACAGGCACAATGACAGATATTTTGATGGCATCTATATTTTTCATGGAGCAATAGCATATTTAAACCGTTTGTGTGTCCACAGATATAATTCAGGATGTTCTCGGATGGATTTTTCCATGTATTGGTAGTATATATCTGTCAGTTCAAAGTTGGGTAAGGATTGCGGATGTTCGTGCATTTTAACGAATGTGGCTTCATAATATCCTCGTTTGATGCGTTTTATATCCATATAGTATGCCTCAAAATTGTACTTTTTGGTTATCTTTTCTGCGCCAATCAATGCGGGCACATGGTGGTTGAGAAAATGCACATAGTGCTGTATATTGCTCCTGCCGGGCGATTGGTCGGCAATATAGCCGGTCATTGTCACGATTTTGTTCCGCGCATGTTCACTTATCCAGCGCATCGTTTCCGCCATTTCCACACAAGCCGACCCCATGCGTTCGCGGTCGTGAAGCATCAGTCTATCAGCCAGTGGATTAGTCAGCCGGTGGTATATGTGCGCACCCGCCACGTTCTTATCTGTCAGGTGCAAAGGGATGGAACTTATCCATTCCCAGTTGCAGTAATGCCCTAAATAGAGCGAAACGGATTTCCCCTGTTGCGCCGCAGCGTTCATCTCTTCGATGTTGGTAAATCGCATCCGCTTGGCAAGTTTTTTCTTTGAAATAGTCGCATACTTGCATATTTCAAAGAAGATGTCGATAAAAAAATGATAAAACTGCTTTTCTATTGTTGCAATCTCTTTCTCGCTTTTCTCGGGAAACGACTCCACCAGATTTTTGCGCACAACCTGCCTGCGATAGCCCCAAAGGTAATAAACAGGATAAAACAATGCGTCCGACACCATGTACATAATCCGCAACGGAATGAGTGAAAATAGCACCCACACGGATTGAAGCAACCGGAATTTTATGTTTTCACATTTCATTTTCTGCATAACTATATTTGTTTTTTTAATTTCGATTGCAAAAGTACAAAAAATAACTCATACCTCTAAATCGGCTCATCACTATACGAGGTTTTTAAATCGTTCCGGCAGTTTCACAATCCATTTGATGCTCAGCATCGCGGGTTTATTCCAAGCATACACATGGCGGAACACCGTTTGCAGCACGCGAGCCAAATCGAACACTTTGTCGCCGTCAAGGATACGTTTTGCAGTCGAGATGGCTGTGATGACGGCGAAGCGACGGCGGATAAAGTGCTTTTGTTCGCCGCGCGCGATAATGTCCGGCGACTCCAATTTGGCTTTGAGGGTGTCGTAATCAACATTTCCGAAATGCAACAGATATAAATTGGGGTCTATGTGAAAGTTGTGCCCACGAATGCGATGAAATCCGCGCCCCCAGCGAACGGGTTTTGCAATAACATTTGCTTTCGTAAATCGGGTATGAACCAGGGCAAACGTCCGCTGCTCCAAAAATGGTTTCGCTTCATCCAATGCCGATTCGCAATTCAAATTTTGCCCAATATCCAGCCCCAACCCACTCACAGAAGTTTCTATTTCCCGATTTGACAGATATTCCGACAAATTCATTGCAGTGCGCGGGTCAACAACAAGAAATTCATCCGCATCCACACCAATAACCAAATCATAACCGGAGTTAAACAATTCAGCCGCACGGTCGGATAAAAAATTTAAGCGCAACTTCTCCGCCTCAACAACTTTGATGCCTTTCTTTTCCACTGCAACAATATGTGAACGCCCCGCGCCCGAAGGACGTTGTTGGTCTAATCCGTCCAGATAGATATACAGATTTTCCTCCCCCAGTTGGCTGCCATAGTAGGCTATCCAACGGTTAAGAAAAAACTCATCGTTCCTTGCCATTGTGATGGCACCTATTTTTTTATTATTGCGATTCATTGTCAGTATTCATAAATATCTTTAATTGAAGTATTTAGCGATTTCGGCGCATAATATGCATTATGTTAAATAGACCACAACTGCGTTGTGTTTCATTTGTTATGTTTGTATTTATGTTGTAATTACAATGTCATTTAAATGGATAGATAGAAAAAACCGATTTTGATAAATTTTTTTATGACTATCCGCAATCATACCATTTGGCTTTCGCTCCTTGTCCCGCAGGGACAGCACTTTATTAACCGTAGACTTCAGTCTACGGTATGAAAAGGCTAAGATTCCATTAGTCCCGCATGGGACGGCACTTTATTAACCGTAGACTTCAGTCTGCGGTATAAACAATGTGTCGTCCCATGCGGGACTTTGGGGTGGTTCTGTCACTCCCGTAGACTGAAGTCTACGGTTAATAAAGTGCTGTCCCTGCGGGACAAAGAAGGCCGCATTTTACCTACACCAAGCGTTATATTTCACAATCGCCAAAACCAAATATGTTAAAAATTTCAGCAACCCAAACATTTTAACACTTTTCCTATTGTTTATCAAAAAAAGATTATTATCTTTGCCGCGATTTTCGCGCAAGTTGCTATGTTTTTTGATTTTTATGTTGCAAATCATGCAAAATTCTATTTAACATAATGCATATTATGCGCCGAAATATCTAAATATCTCACTTAAAATCAATTATGATGTATAGCATAGGTATTTTTTTCTACTCTTTGGCGGTGCGGTTGGCTGCTTTTTTCAACTGCAAGGCGCAGTTGATGGCTGACGGTCAGAAGCAGACTTTTGACTTGTTGAGGCAAAAAATCGACCCGCAGGCAAAATATGTGTGGTTTCACGCTGCCTCTCTGGGCGAATTTGAGCAGGGGCGACCGTTGATTGAGAAAATCAAACGGCAGCATCCGCAGACAAAAATTCTGCTCACTTTTTTTTCGCCTTCGGGCTATGAAGTGCGCAAGAACTACTCGGAAGCGGATGTTGTGTGCTATCTGCCACTTGATTTCAAGAAAAATGCCGAGCAGTTTTTGGACCTGGTGCCGTTGGATAAGGCTATTTTCATCAAATATGAATTTTGGAAAAACTATTTGGACACGTTGAGGCAACGTGGCATCCCCACTTACATTATTTCGGCGCGATTCATGCCCAAGCAGATTTTTTTTAAGTGGTATGGTCGCACTTGGCGCAACATCCTGAAAAATTTTACGACCCTGTTTGTGCAGGATGCACAATCCAAAGAATTGCTGGCTGCAAACGGCATTCGCAACGTGGTTGTGAACGGCGACACCCGTTTTGACCGCGTGCACGAAATCTTTGTGCAGAAAAAGCAACTGCCTTTGATTGAGCAATTTTTGCATATTTCGGAAGGCAAAAAAGACTTGACATTAGTGGCAGGAAGCACTTGGCAGCCCGATGAACACCTGCTCATCCCGTATTTCAATGCACATCCCGAACTGAAATTGCTCATCGCGCCACACGAAATCGGCGAAGACCGCATCCGGCAAATCACGAGCCAACTCAAACGCCCTTGTCTGCGCTATTCCGAACTGACGGAAGCCAATGCAGGCACGGCTGATTGCTTGATTATTGACTGTTTTGGACTGCTCTCGTCCATCTATCGCTACGGAGAGATTGCCTACATTGGCGGCGGATTTGAAACCGGTCTTCACAATGTGTTGGAGGCTGCTGTGTATGGCATTCCGGTGCTTTGGGGACCCCAATACGCCAGATTCAGGGAGGCGAAAGAGTTGATTGCTTTTGGCGGCGGATTGTCGGTGCGCGATGCCGCCGAGTTCAACAACCGCATGGACGAATTAGTGCTTAAGCCCGACCGGCGCAAAGAAATCGGTAAAAAAGCGGGATTGTTTGTTACCCAAAATTTGGGCGCAACCGATACAATTTATGCAAAAATCTAAAGCATACATTGATAGGATTCGACCACGCCGATTAAAACACCATTGTCAATCACGACCAAAGTGTGCACGTTATGCTCCTTAAATATGGTTGCAGCCGACATTATGCTCTCCGAACTGCCGATTACACGGGGATTTCGATTGATGATGTTTTCGATTGATATATTCAAAACTTCTTGATTATCATACTTTTGAAATGATTTGCGAACATCGCCGTCCGACACAATTCCCTCTATTGTGCCATTATCGACGATGATTGCCAACGACAGACGCGCCTTGCTCATTTCGAGCAAAGTTTCGCCGATTTTTGCCTGCGACGACACTATCGGGAGGTCGTTGGTGCGCATCACATCTTTCACGCGCATCAGCAGGCGTTTTCCCAAACTGCCTCCCGGATGAAACTGGGCAAAATCTTTTGCCTGAAAACTGCGCCGGTTGATGAGTGCGCAGGCTATCGCATCGCCCATTGCCAGCATAGCGGTGGTGGACGAAGTGGGTGCCAAATTTAGCGGACACGCCTCCTTTTTGACCGCGATATTCAAGTGATAATTCGACCACTGCGCCAACAGCGAGTTGGGGTTGCCGGACATGGCGATTAGGGGGACTTTTCGTTCCACCAAAAGCGGGATAAAACGCAGCAGTTCATCCGTTTGCCCCGAATAGGAGATGGCGAGTACGACATCGTCCGCCGTGACCATGCCCAAATCGCCGTGGAAAGCATCCAAGGGGTTGATAAAAAAGGACGGCGTGCCGGTGCTCGCCAATGTGGCGGCGATTTTCGCCCCGATATGCCCCGATTTGCCAACGCCCGTGATGATTAGTTTGCCTTTGCATTGGTAGGTCAACTCAATTGCCTTGTCGAAATCGTCCGTCAATTGCGGAATCAAATCCAATAATGCTTGCGCCTCATCTTGAAGGCAGCGGATGGCATCGTTTTTTATTTTGCTCATACCTTTTTTTATTTATAATAGGGAAGATATAACAGTTTCTAACTCTTTCAGATACAGCATATTCGGACCATCGCTGAGGGCTTTGTCCGGATTGGGATGCGTTTCAAAAAAATAGCCGGTTGCGCCAAAAGCCTTGGCTGCAAGTGCCATAGCGGGGATAAATTCGCGGTTGCCGCCCGTTTTGCCGCCTGCCGACCCCGGACGTTGAACAGAATGCGTGCAGTCCATAATCACGTGCGGTGTGAATTGTTTCATATCCGCAATGTTCCGAAAATCAACGGCTAAGTTGTTGTAGCCGCACACATTACCGCGCTCCGTGAGCCATATCTCACGCCCGTTTGCCTCTTTTACCTTCTCAACCGGATATTTCATGTCCTGTCCGGAAAGGAATTGCGCTTTTTTGATATTGACAACTTTGCCCGTTTGAGCGGCTGCCACCAAAAGGTCGGTCTGGCGGCAGAGAAATGCCGGAATTTGAATCACATCCACCACCTCGCCCACCGGTGCCGCTTGGCAGGACTCGTGAATGTCGGTCAATAACGACAATCCGTACTTGGATTTTATGTCTGCTAACATTTGCAATCCACGTTCCTGTCCCGGACCTCTGTAAGACCGGATGGACGTGCGATTGGCTTTGTCGAAAGAGGCTTTGAACAGGATATTGATGCCATATTTGGCATTCAATCGCACTAATTCTGCGGCAACTTCTTCCAAAATGCCGCCGGATTCGATGACACAGGGACCTGCTATGAAAATTGGTTTGCTGTTCATTTTCCAAAAGATTTAAGGACGTGTTCCACCTGCGCAATGTGCTCCGGCAAATCCACTCCAATGGTTTCAAACTCTGTTTCGTGAGCGCGGAGTTTGTAGCCGTGCTCCAACGCGCGCAGCTGTTCCAGCGATTCGCCTATCTCCAACTCCGTTTGGGGCAAGGTGGGATAGAGCATCAGAAAATCGCGCTTGTAGGCATAAATCCCGATGTGTTTGAACACCCGCGCTTTGCCTCGCACATTGGACGGGACGACCGAGCGCGACATATACAGGGCATCACCTTTCAAATCGGTTACAATCTTCACTGCATTCACGTCCTCGATGGCGGACTGTTCGGTAAGTTCCTTTTTCAGAGTGCCGAAATAAACGCTCTTGTCCTTAAAAATTTCAATCACCTGCTGAATCATTCGGGGGTCAATCAGCGGCTCGTCGCCCTGCACATTTACGAACAAATCGCCCTCCACTTTGCGCGCCACTTCTGCCACCCGGTCGGTGCCTGTTTTATGATTGGAAGAAGTCATAACCACCTCCAAACCATATTGTTGGCACGCTTTTTCTATTCGTTCATCGTCGGTTGCGACAAAAACAGCCGAAAATTCTGCCACTTTTTTTGCCTGCTGATAGACCCACCAAATCATCGGCTTGCCGCAAATATCGGCAAGCGGCTTCCCCTCGAAGCGGGAAGAATTGTATCTTGCGGGAATCACTCCAATTATTCTCATTGGCTTGTATTTTTATTGTTACTTGTATTTATAGTCAGTTGATTTTCGCTCATCCGCATCATATATTGCTGAATGATAGCCTTTAACATTGTTTCCATTTGTACTTGTGTCGTATTAGAAACGGGGGGGGGCGTGCGACTTGTTTGCGATGTTTTAACAAAGTGTTCTGCCAAATTATTTTGAAGCAGAGTGTCGGATTTGTAGGCATAGACCGCATTTGTTTGTTGCCCGTCGAACTGCAAAAAATAATCATCGTAAATAAATTGGTAGCGCGGCTCATTGTAGTTGGCTACGAATTTATCCTCCGCTTGGGTCGTAAGGATGTCTTGACCGAAAGCAAAATAGGGCATGTCGTAGTTCATATAGCTCAAAATAGTTGGCATGATGTCTATCTGCTGCACCGCCATGGTATCCACAAACCCTTTGAGGTCACTGCCCGGATGGTAGAATAAAATGGGAACAGAATACCTGTTTATATCCGTATAGTATTCATCGTGAGAAACTTTACTGGTGTGGTCGGCGGTGATAACAAATAGGGTGTTTTCAAACCAATCATACAGTTTCATAGTTTTAAAAAACTGTCTTATGGCATAATCCGTGTATCCGATAGCCTTAGCAATAGTTTCTTTGCCTTCGGGGAATTTTCCTTCATAGCGTTCCGGAATTTTGAATGGTTGATGCGAACTGAGGGTAAACACGGTGGTCATAAAAGGTTGCCTGAACGTACCCATTTTTGTGGCGTAGAATTGCATAAATTCCTCATCCCATACGCCCCAGATGCCATCAAAGTCTTTGTCGCCATACTCGTCCAATCCGAAATAGTCATCAAATCCGGCTTGCCTGGCATACGAAGAAAAACCCATCGAAGCGTTGCGCCCACCATGGAAGAATGCTGAATAATAGCCTTTTTCTTTCAAAACTTTTGGGATGCCACTGATGTCATTGACATTGTAGGGTGTGACGATGAATGGTTCCATGAACCGCGGGATGCTCGACAATATCGCCGGCATACCATCAATTGACTGGCGACCGTTGGCGTAAGAATATTTAAAAGTCAGACCTTCGGTGTATAAGGAGTCCAGAAAAGGGGTGTATCCCTTGTAAGTGCCATCTTCCAGATGCTTGTTGAACCAACCGGAGTATTCTTTGCTAAAACTTTCGAGGATAAGCACCACCACATTGAGCGGCTTGAAATCTCCTTGAGGTGTTGGCAAATGTATTGGGGAGTAAATGGCGGCCAGTTCAGCCTCATCCTGAAAATAGTGAGGATTTCGGTAGGCTTTCTGATTCACTGTCCGAATGATGCTGAAAGGGGTGTTGAGAACGATGGCAATCTCCGAATTTTTATTGGCGTATTTATTGGCATGATAGAGTGCCAGTGGGCGTGAATCAGTGCCATGAAAAGCTGCCACAAAGTTGATATGCCCACGTATGCCGATGATGGTGCCGAATACAAGCAGACACATCAGAAGGCTATGTACGCCATAATAGTGGGTATTTTTCCATCGGGTATCTCTGTCCTCTCCTCCACTACCACACAGCAATTTTTTTGCGCTTGGTTTGCAGTGCAACTTATAGATACCAAAAATCAGTAAGCCGACAAAAATAACGACATACCAATAGTCGAGGAGGCTATATCCCACAATTTTGGCGATGTTGTTTTCGTTTTGAAATTCCGTAAACACAGTGCTGGTTGTTCGCCGATTAGTGAACGGGAAATAGGCGAAATCGCAGCAGTTGGCAATCACGCCGCAACTGTTAGTAACCACGAACACCCACGTGGCCATGGTCTGGTAGAGGGTGTTCAACCTGAATTTGAACGGCAAAATCTGCATCAAAATATACAACAAGTTGGTGTACATGATGGCGGCGATGTCGAATTGCACTCCGCCTCCGAGCAGGGTCAAGAAATGCCCCTGTGTCATGTCGGAGAAATAACTGATGTTGACTAAGAAGAAAGCGATGCGTAAGAGAAAATAGACCACCAGCATCAGCCCCAGATTACAGAGGACTGCGAAAGCAGGCTCTGCTTTTATCTTATTCCAAAATAACTTCATCTTGTTTATCCTTTTATGGGTGCAAAGGTACGGAATTTTAGTTATTTTTAGAAAAAAATAAGCAGCAATTAAAAATAAAGTTGTACCTTTGCAGAAAATATTCTTATGGAAGAACAAAAAGAAATAATAGAGTTCGACACAGATACCGCTTTTGAGGATAAGACAGAAGATGGTGGTATCTATCCTTATGACCCTGCTTATTCTGATATTGAGGTAATTGAAAATCCATTTACTATCTTTGAATATTTACGACAATTGGACAGAGGTAAAATCGTAATACAGCCCGATTTTCAAAGAAATCAAGTTTGGAACCTTGCCCAAAAAGGTAAATTTATTGAATCTATACTGTTGAGTTTCCCTTTGCCTCCTATTTATTTGAATGAAACTAAAGATTCAAAATATGTAGTCATTGATGGATTACAACGTACTACCACATTGAAAGAATTTTATTTTGGCAATTTAAAATTAGAAAAATTAGAGGCATTGCCTAAATATAATGGGTTGATTTTTAAGGATTTGCCGGAAACATTACAGTCAAAGTTTGAAGATAAAAAATTAACAATTTTTACCCTTAAACCTTCTACTCCAATGGTTGTAATTTATGATTTATTTAATCGTATCAATACAGGAGGAACGCAATTAAATAGGCAAGAGGTTCGCAATTGTATCTTTATTGGAAAATCAACCCAATTGCTCAAAGAATTATCCGAAAAAACATACTTTAAGAAAGCAATTGCGGATGGAGTAAGTAATAATAGAATGAAAGACAGAGAAGTTGTTTTGCGTTATTTGGCTTTTCGTTGGTTTAACTACGAAGATGAATATACCGGCGATATGAGCAAGTATATCGAATCTGCAATGATAAAAATCAACAAAATGGATGATGATACTATTCAGCAGATAAAAACTGATTTCAAAAAAGTGATGAGACATTCACTTTCTATTTGGGACAATAAAAATTTTAGAATACCAACCACAGAAGGTAGAGGTGTAATAAATACGGCTATCTTGGAAACAGTATGTAATTATTTGTCTTCAAAAAGTGATGATTTTATTGAAAAGAATAAACAAGCCATAAAGAAGAACTATACAACACTTGTCAATGATATTACATATCGCGATGCAGTAACACGTTCAACAGGTAACAAAGCAAAAGTTTTAGATAGATTTAGACTTGCACACGAAATATTAAATCAAAATACAATATTATGATAAAGGAAATACAAATACAAAATTTTAAATGCTTTCAACAAGCAATCTCATTTGAGTTTTCCCAATTAAATTTACTCACAGGAGTAAATGGGAGGGGAAAGTCATCTTTATTGCAAGCTTTCTTAGTGTTATCACAGTCAGCTTGGCAGAATGCAACTTTAAAAAAGTTAATAATCAACGGAGAGCTATTGCAATTAGGAAACTTTGATGATATAAAAAATAGTGAAACTCCACGAGGAGAAGATATTAAGTTTACATTTGTAATAGCTACACCGAATATTTCACAAGTGAGAATTAACTACAAAGAAAATCCGGAAGATGTTTTAATTGCCGATTGTACTAAGTTTGAACATAGTGGGCAGGCGATTTTTCTTGATTTGATAAAAAAGATTCATTTTGTTAGTGCAGATAGACTTGGTCCATTAAAATATGTATATAAAACAAATCTACCTGAATTTCTACATGTTGGACCTCGTGGAGAACATACAATTAACATTCTGGCAAACTCCATGAATCTCAATAATGTAAATGATCTGCTTTATAGAGGAAATGATGCAAAATCTGTCCTTCAACAAACGATAGAATGGCTGGGGTATATTTTTGATGGAGCAAAAATTGACATAAAAGGACGAGATAAGGAAAGTAGTGTTCTTTATATGCTTTTGAATAATAAGAATAATTCGTATACTTATAAGCCTGCAAATGTTGGATTTGGCTACAGTTATGTCTTGCCTCTAATTGTTACGGGCTTAATAGCTAAGCCGGGAGAAATAATTATTATTGAAAATCCTGAAGCACACCTACATCCAAAAGCACAAGCCCGAATTGCAGAATTTTTCGCAAAAATTGCCTCTTGTGGAGTTCAGGTTTTCATAGAATCTCACAGTGAACATATTTTAAATGGATTACGTGTAAGTGCTTTAAATCCGGAAATTGCAATTAGTACGAAGGATATATCTATCCATTATTTTAACGAATCATTCAAACCGGAAAAGTTGGAAATGAATGAAAAAGCCAAAATACTAAACTGGCCGAATGGTTTTTTTGACCAACAGGAAAATGACTTAGCCGAAATATTTAAATACAGCAGATAATATATGGTAGCACATTTCTATATTTTGGCAGAATCATTTCAAAAAAATTCTAAATTGAGCGATAGCGAGATAGAAGAAAAAGTAAAACGCCTTGCAGAAGATGTAAAATTAATAAATCAGTACAAGGATACAAATAAACTGTACACAAATTATAGCGAAATTTATCCTCAGGTCTTTTATGCTAATTATACTGTTGAAAAATTTATTTGCAACCCACAGGAATTGAAACAAAATGGAATTGACCGCGATGTAATTAATTCTCTGCAAAACATTTTGCAAATGTCGGAGGAAACAATTAAAACTTCAACGGAAGTAAAAGACGAATTATTATCGTGGATTAATAAAGATAATTGTCATGGGTTAATTGCTTTTCATAAAATCAGTGGGTTCGACGATAGTGTGCAAATTATTTATGGAATGGATGGTTGGTATAAATTTAGGAGGCATTTTTTAGGTCTGTCTCCAAAAGATGCAAACTATTTTATTGATGAATGTATAAAGTATTTTCCATTGCTATATTTTCGTGAGGAAAATAAGGACGCAATCAAATCAATATTAAAGGAATGTCCGAAAAAAATTATTTACCACTTATCTGCACTCAATGATAAATTCAAAGATTGTGTAACGCCTGAACTGAAAGGACACAAGTCTTGGAGCAATTCAGCATTTATGCAGAACTTGACGAAACAGCCTCACTTGAAGGCGATGCAAAAAGAAAAAAGAATTTTACTTTTTCTTTTACGAACGAATCAGGAATACTTGAAGATGTGTGCTGTGAACCCCACCTAAAACTATGCTATTCTGATGATAATACATCTTATTCAACTGATAGACGTATCTATTTTCATGAAGGCAAGCCACATATACAACAAAACCGCATTCTTATAGGTCATATTGGAACCCATTTGTAATTTTTTTTTGCATTATTCAAAAATAATGGCTAATTTTGCACGAGATATGAAAAAGATACACATCATTACGCCGGTCAAAGATTCGTTGGAGACAACGATTCAGACTATTGAGAGCATCATGGCTTCGGACATCGCCTGTCCGTTTGAATACACTGTTTACAACGATTTCAGTTCAGACGAAAACTCGGCAAAGCTCGCTGCTTTGTCCCAAGAAAAAGGTTTTAATCTGTTGAATTTAAGCGACTTAACGCAACATCCATCTCCTAATTATTTGTTGGTTTTGCAAACGGCTCAACAGCGTGCTTTGAGTGAAAATGCACATTTGATAATTATTGAATCGGACGTAACCGTGCAG
The DNA here is from genome assembly GCA_001417715.1 of Candidatus Symbiothrix dinenymphae. Taxonomy (GTDB): domain Bacteria; phylum Bacteroidota; class Bacteroidia; order Bacteroidales; family Azobacteroidaceae; genus Azobacteroides; species Azobacteroides dinenymphae. Next base: position 6,678 of record BBRT01000211.1, on the reverse strand, counting down.
CGGGACACGATACAAACGCTTTACCAATTAGCAATTGCCAATGACCAATTGCCCGTTGGGATGGTGGCTGCGGTGACTGTGGATGCCGCCGGGGAGGTGAATTTTCCATATCTGTTTGCAAAAAAGTATAAACACGAAGCAGTGAAAACTAACAAACGGCTGAGTTTTTGTTGCACCTTGTTGACTAATGCGTTTTTATCCAAATTTGATTTTCGCCATTTGAATCCCGATAAAAATTGGTACGATGTAACCATTTCGCATCAATCCGTGAAGTTAGGTTTTGCAAATTATTTGCTGATGAATACCCCTGTGCTGCATTCTCCCCACAGCAGTCGTCCTTGGAAACTGCTGAAATACACCAATCCGGTGAAGTATTATTGGCTGAAATACACTAAAAAATTAGACAAAATATGAAAATTCACAATGACATCAAGACACAACCTCTCTTTGCTGTGCTGTGCAATTTGGGACTAATGGTGGTCGTTTATTACCTTTGCCGCATCGCATTTTTTGGGGTCAACAAAAGTTATTTCTCGGAAATAAACTTGCAGCACTTTTTGACATTGCTGAAAGGTGGTTTTCAGTTCGATGTGTCGGCTATTATGTACACCAATTTGCTGTATGTTCTGATGCAGGTTGTGCCGTTCAAATTCAGGCTGACTCCGCTTTATCAAACGATTGCCCGGTGGATTTTTGTGGTGAGCAACAGCATCGCCGTAATTGCCAACTGTTGTGATTTTGCTTATTTCCCGTTCATCAACCGGAGGACAACCTGCACCGTGTTTGCGGAATTTAAAAACGAAAACAACATAGCCCTAATTGTTGGCAATAGCCTCATCGACTATTGGTATGTGACACTATTCGCAGGACTGCTGATTTTTGCTATTTATAAATTGTATTACAGACCCATTGGTGGTGATACGGTAGGGGCAGGGCGCGCCCTGCCCCTACGGCGGGATGTATTTTATTATTTGCGGCATTCGGTGTTGATGGCTTGCTTTGTGTATCTTTCCATCGCCGGAATGCGTGGCGGCTTCGGACCTTCCACCCGCCCTATTGCAATCAATAATGCCAACCAATATACCAACAAAAGCATCGAGGCGGCGATTGTCCTAAACACTCCTTTTTCTCTGATACGCACAACTAATCGAACTGTTTATCGAAACCCAAACTATTTCAAGGATGAGGCGGAAATGGCTGCTGTTTACTCTCCTATTCATTACCCGATGCCGCAGGGAGAGTTCAAACCGCTGAATGTTGTGCTGATTATTCTCGAAAGTTTTGGAAAAGAATACTCCGGTTTTTTCAACAAGGAATTGGATAATGGCAATTACAAAGGCTACACCCCATTTTTGGATTCATTGTATGCAACCGGGCTTACCTTTAAATATTCTTATACCAACGGTCGCAGTTCAATAGATGCCTTGCCCTCGGTGTTTTCGAGTATCCCGATGTTTGTGGAGTCGTTTATCGTATCAAGTTACGTCAACAATGGCATCAGTTCCATCCCTGATGTATTGAAGGAAAAAGGATATTATTCCGCCTTTTTCCATGGAGCCTACAATGGCTCGATGGGGTTTCAGCCATTTACTAAAGCTGCCAAATTTGATGATTATTTTGGTCTGGAAGACTATCCCAATGGAGATAAAGATTATGACGGCACTTGGGCTATCTGGGATGAGGAATTTCTACAATTTTATGCCGACAAAATGGGCACGATGGCGCAACCATTTGTAACTTCCATATTCACCACAACCTCTCATAATCCATTTAATATTCCTTCTCGCTACAACGGAAAATTTCCTGAGGGCACAAAACCTATCCACAAGTGCATCGGCTATACAGACAATGCCTTACGACAATTTTTCAAACGAATGGCGCAATATGAGTGGTTTGAAAACACCTTGTTTGTTATCACCGCAGACCATACCAATCAAACCACTCACGATGAGTATTTTACAGATGTGAATTTATATGCCGTACCCGTTCTCTTCTATCAGCCGGGCAGCGAGTTGAGGGGGGTAGTGGATACGTTGGTGGTGCAGCAAATTGACATTATGCCAACTGTTTTGGATTATTTGAATTACGATAAGCCCTATTTTGCTTTCGGTCAGAACATCCTTAATACTCCAATGAAGGATAAGTTTGTTGCGAACTATAATAATTCGCGCTATCAACTGCTCAAAAACGATTATTTTTTGCAGTTCGATGGACAAAAGACAAATGCTGTATATGACTATAAATCAGACCCTTTACTTCGCGACAATCTGGCAGGAAAAGTGCCGGAGCAGCCGGAGATGGAAACGCTGTTAAAAGCCATCATTCAGCAATATTTAGTGCGCATGAGTGAAAATCGCCTTGAATGGGTGCCTTAAAACGCGATAGAAAGGTGCCCATCCGATTCCCCTATTCACGTATTTTTTGCCGGTTTGGAATATGTCCATCATGAAATCTGCCAATGCTCTCTCTTTATCGAATCCAAACAACGAATCATCAATCACAGGTTTTGCGCGCAGCATTTTCATATATTGCTCGTTGTCATTGTCCATCTCTATGATGCGGGCGACCAATGTGTCTAAATCCGGATAATCGTTGGCGTTGATAAATGCTGCCGGATTAAAAACCGTTCCTGCTTGTTCGTTGCCCCAATAAATAGGGATAGAGTGGGACAAAAGCGGGTCTATCATTTTTTCGGTCGTATAGCCGTCTGATTTGGAATTTTCAAAGGCGATGGTAAATTTATAGCCTTTGATAAATTCCTGTTTCCCGCGGTTCCAATCCCCTTTTCGCGGTTCTATGGCATTTTTCATATTGTTCAGCGATTTACCGGGGCAATCAATCGGCTTGTATTGCATCAGTTTTTTTGCAAATTCTATCCGCCATTTGCTACCAATGCCCAGTCGAGTGTTGCGATAAATAAAATTGCAGAATTTGCGTTGAGCCAAAGAATCCGGCAGCCCGGAATTGTCGTGACCTCGCAATTTCTCAAAGTCATAATTCAAATAATAGGGGATAGAAAGGTGTCTGTCGCCGTATTTCAGATTATGAAAACCAATGGCATAATCAAACAGGTTAAAGTCGGGAAATACATTTTCGGTATAGTAATAAATCCGAATCGGGCGTTCGCCATATTTCAGAAAGTCGTTGTTGAAACAGCCACACACGAGAAAATCAGGTCGGTCGCTGATTTCCAATTTCACCCGTCCTGATAATAACTTCACAAATTCATCTTGGATAACTTTGTTATCCCACTGCCCACAAAAGGCTATTTTAATTGTTTGCATATATCTGTTACAAAGTGTTTGTGTTTTTACTATAAATCGGAATTATCCCAAACAAATATGCTTTCGTTTTGCCAATAGATTTTTTGACTTTTATCAGTGGGATGCCATACCACTTTTTACCTTTTGCCAAATAGAAAAGGTCTTTTTGAAATTCTTTATCCGTGGTCAGAAAATCCAAGATATTTTGTTTAATCCGCCGCGCATTAGCACGCTGGATTTCGCCCTTTTTGCGCGAAATGTTCTGGTTATGCCAGCGGTATTTGAACAGTATTTCCTGTAAATTATAAAATTTCAGAATACGCATTGCCCGCGACCATAACTCATAATCTTCCGCCAGCGGATAGTCATCGTTGTAAAATAAGTTATATTTCATAAAATCTGCACGACGCCACATGACTATCGGATGCGCAATATAACAGCCCCTTAACATATCAATAAGTTGGATATTTTCAGGATGTATGATGATTTTATTGCTGTCTCCAAATCGTTGATAGCAAGAGGAACACAACGAAATATCCGGATGAGTGTCCAAAAAAGCAACTTGTTTTGCAAATCGTTCGGGCAGCGATATATCATCGGAATCCATGCGGGCAATGTATTCACCGTTTGCGGCGCGAATTCCATTGTTCATTGCACCAACCTGACCTGTATTTGCCTGTTGTTCTATATACACAATTCGCGGGTCTGCGTATGATTTCACTGTTTGTGCCACAGACGCATCCGTGCTGCCGTCATTGATAATGATAAATTCAAAATCGGCAAAAGTTTGTGTCAAAATACTGTCAATCGCTTCCCGCAGATATGCGCAGGGAGTGTTATAGACCGGCATAATGACTGATATTTTAGGTGTTTTCATACTATTTATTTATGCCCAATCAAGAAATATATTTTTTATACCACGCAATTCAATAATGTTTTTTATAGCATCGTCAGGCATGTTATGAAAAATATATCTGTATTTTGGCGCAACCGTGGCATTTTCCAACATCAGTTCTGTCTGTCCAAAACCATTGGGGTCAGCCATCGCGTTTATGATATATTTTTGATTTGTAATAATCTGACGGTGTCCTTTCTTTGTGTACGACACAACTTTCATCCCGAACAATTTAATGATTCGCCGCCCATGATGCAGTTTTTCTTTGCTTATTATTTTCATTTTATTTCTTTTAAAATATCAATCTATAATTTCAAAATCGCGGCAAAGGTACTAAAAATAGTGAGAACCTTTTACCAAACTGGAACTTTTGTTTGCAGTCGAAACATAATATCTGTCCTCGTCTGTATAGTCAGTCGGCATCACATACCATGGCGTATGGCGGGCAACATAATCTCCGGCAACCCTGATTGCACGGTAAAAATCCCGCTTCGTCGCTTTGTCGCTCGGACGATAAAGAGCAAATGTGGTGTCCAATTGGGCATCGTATAATTCTAAATCCGGATGATTTTCCAAGCGATTTTTCCAGAATTGCCGCTCGTAAGTTATTACGCCATCATATTTTGTCACATCATCTATCTTCAGCGCAAATCCGACCTTTGCCGCAACCGGATATTCGCACAACAATCGCAGAAATAATTTCATGAAATCATCCGGAACATCGTCCGTTGGCAATATATCGGCATCGGTAACAACATAATATTGCGTTTCAATGACATCATTAAATTTGCCGCTTTTCCAAAAAACTTTATGCCCATAATTTTTGTCCATAAAATGAACGGTGTGTTTCGACTGATTCAGATATTCCAGCAACGGAGGGTAAGTGGATTGATTATCAACTATATGAATATTGGTAAATCCCCGTTTTTCCAGAAATCCGACCAACGATTGAACGTATGACAACCGATTGTAACTGATAATATAAATTGGGATTTGTTTGACATCAATATTCGGAACATTCGCAGGAATGCGCTGCATTTTGGGGCGCAGTTTATTACGAAAATCCTTCCGCTTCCACCGGTTGACAGGATGAACTATTGCCGCTAAAACATTGATAATCATTTTTTTCATACGCGCGGGTCAAGTAATGATAATTCCTCCATCCGAAAGGTTTTTCTCAGCCTTTCAATCCTGCGAATATTTTTTTTGAGTCGCGGAGCGCAATCTCTCGCCAATGCACAAATAACTGCGTTAGAATTTTTCACCATCGTCTGCCTTTGTAAAAATTGGGTGCAAAGGTACAAAATATTTTATGACTATCCGCAATCATACCACTTGGCTTTCGCTCCTTTGTCCCGCAGGGACAGCACAATGCGGCGTTCTGTGTCCCGCAGGGTAGGGTGTTCAAACCGTTCTCCATTTTTCCTACGAAGCCAACAGCGTTTTTCTTCTTTTAACTGTCTGGTTTTCAGTCAGATTTTCTTCTTGCCATGTATCTAATTCTTTCAGGCAAACATTTTCTAAGGTGCTCTTGAAGTTGATGCTGGACATGCCGGTCTTCGCATCTATTTTTGTTCGAAGTGGCACTATAAAAACCAGCTTGGTAATCCCATTCAATGAATTAGGCGACTTGCGAGCTTTGAAATCGCCAAAAAGTGATTCGATAATATCGGAGGAAACACTCCACACCGTTTTTTCGTCCGTCAACTTGCCTTTTTCCTCGTTGAGATAGTCCATACAGGCTTGGGCTACTGCGGCCACTCTTTGGCATGGACAGAGCAGTAATGGCTCCATTTTCGCAAGGCAGAGCATGATGTTTTCGTGTGATAATCCTTTGTTCTTTAATGTTTTAGATATGCTGTTAATGGCTTCAAAGAGGATGTTTAGCTCGGTGATGATTGAAACGTGCTTAAAGAGAAATTTGAATGTTTTTTTCTCTCCCGCTGTCAGTCGGGGAAATGCGGAGAGCATCTTTTTTGCCCAATCGGTACTCGCGGAAAGATTCATAAAACGGGCAATTGTTCGTTGTTTGGGTGGCAGCAAGTAGCCTACCGGACGCATTATCTCCCGAAATTTTACCTTGCCTATCGCTTTGGTGAAAGCTTGGAAAGCGTCTACTTTTTTATAAACTCGCTCAACGCACAGGGCTAATGTGTGCCCCACATCGCGCAAATGTGTGTATCCTTTATCCTTCACGGCTTTGGCGATGGTGCCGGCATTATCACTGACGAGGTAGACAGGCGGTGCCTTCATCTTTTCTTCCGTCTTGTCCAATACTTTCGTAATACTTGCACTGTTCCAACTCTTTCCTACGCTTATATCCAATACATTTACATCATTGAATGTCAGTGCTTTTTCTCCTATTTTGCCTGCCGGAACACCTAACGTGAGAAACATTTTCTCACTGGCAATCATCATGCTTTCATCCAATATTTCAGCATATCCCTCTTCATATTCCTCCGATTTGGATTCCTTGTAAATAGAATAACCGCTCTTTTCAACCCAATTCTTGATGCTGGT
>BBRT01000210.1 GCA_001417715.1 Candidatus Symbiothrix dinenymphae | reverse complement strand
AGATAGACTTCCGCCTTCCAATCTACGGCACCGAAATGCAGGAGAACGCTTTTGTTTTTCCACGCGGCAGGCACTGCGAATGTGCGTTTATACCACAATTCGTTAGCCTCGCCCACTGTCTTTTGCACCCCCGAAAGGCTTGACTCCACCGCAAAGGGCACCAATATGTTCCCATCAAAACGCGTGGGTTCGGCTTGCCCCGCCGGCACAATGGCATACTCCCACAGCCCGTTCAGGCTTTTCCACTCCGGTCGCTCCAAAATAGGACGCGGATATTCCGGCAACACATTTTGCGGGTTGACTTTAGCAGCCCACTCCGTCTTAATTTTATCACCTGCCGGGCTCCATTGAGCAGCGGCACTCCCCGACAACAGGGCTAATCCCAAAATAAAATTTCTCTTGTTCATAAAAAATAAATAATTTAGAAATAAGCTGCAAAGGTAGTGTTTTTTTTTGTAATCCGGCAAAGCGTTTGAACACCCTACCTGAAAGGGCGATAGCAATGGCTGATGCCCTTTCAGGGCGAAACAAGAGGGAGAGGGCATCTTTCGTAGGGCGATGCCCAGTCGTGGTCGGAAGATTTCATTACGGGCTGAAAGCCCAGCATATCCCAGCCCAACGCATCGCGTTGGGGAAATGGGTTTTGTGTGTTTTGCGCCCTGAAAGGGCATTATATCATTATGTTGCTCCATCATCCCCCATCATTTATCATCATTTCCCAACGCGATTTAACCCCAACGCGATGCGTTGGGCTGGGATATGTTGCCCTTTCAGGGCGAAAACGAGG
>BBRT01000209.1 GCA_001417715.1 Candidatus Symbiothrix dinenymphae | reverse complement strand
CCCGAAGTTGGCATCGAAAGCGATGGCAGATGGTTTAAAATCAACTGATTTCACCAATTTGCAGGATTCGATGGCACCTTGTTCGCGGTCCATAGCACTGTCTTCCCATTCTACCGATAGCGGACCCGTGTAGCCGGTGGCATTCAAGGCGCGAATAATTTCCTCGAAATTGATTTTTCCACGTCCCAGACTGCGGAAATTCCAGTAGCGTTCGGGGCTGCCGAAAGTAACATGTCCGCCGAAAACACCCACTCTTTTTGGGGTATCGCTCCAAGACACATCTTTCATGTGCACATGGAAAATACGGTCTGCAAATTCGTAGATGAAGCCGACATAATCCACGCCCTGGTAGCCCAGATGGCTGGGGTCGTAGTTGAATCCGAAAGCCGGATGGTTGTTTAAGGCATCCAAAGCGCGACGGGCGGAGAATGTATCGAAAGCGATTTCGGAAGGATGCACTTCAAGCGCATAGCGGATACCCAAGCGTTGGTATTCATCCATGATGGGTTTGAAACGCCGCGCAAAATCGGCATAACCGTCGTCAATCATTTTCTCGGAAACGGGTGGAAAAGAATACAAAAGGTGCCAGATGGAACTACCCGTAAATCCGTTTACTGTGTTTATTCCCAAAGCTTTGGCTGCGTGTGCCGTCTGAATCAGATAGTCGGCAGCGCGTTTGCGAACGCCTTCCGGTTCGCCATCGCCCCAGATATAATCCGGTAAGATTTCTTTGTGACGAACATCAATATTGTCACAAACCGCCTGACCTATCAAGTGGACAGAAATGGCGTACAAACTCAAATCATACTTTTTAAGTAAATCTTTAATTCCCTGGTAATAAGCAGGGTCGGTATTCCGAACATCCAAATGAGCAGGAATACCCAACTCCAATCCATCGTATCCGAAGGATTTTGCTTTTTCACAAACTGTTTCAAGAGGGAGGTCTCCCCATTGAAGCGTACATAATGTTGCCAAACGTGCCATAATAAATATTGTTTTAAATTGTTATTATTTATTTTCTAATTATTGAATCCATTTTACCCATTTCTTGCTATCGTCGTATCCTGCTGTTACTACCGTTTCGATGAACTGCATGCCGCGAACGCCGTCATCAACCGTTGGGAAATCGAGCCATTCCGGTTTGGGTGCTTGTCCGTTGATTTTTGCTCTCACCGTGTAGGAGAAATTTCGGTAAATATTGGCAAACGCTTCCACATAACCTTCGGGATGTCCTCCCGGTGTGCGGGAATTGTATTTGGTAATATCGCTCACATAACCTGTTCCTACGCGAATCAATTCGGTGGGTCTGTCGAGCCATTTAGCCAATAGGGTATTCGGTTCCTGTTCGTGCCATTCCAAACCGCCTTTTTCGCCATAAATGCGGATAGCGATGGCGTTTTCTTCACCAACAGCAATCTGAGAAGCGAACAATACGCCGGTAGCGCCGTTGTCGAACCGCAACAAGGCGGCGCCATCGTCGTCAATGGGTCGTCCGGGTGCGAAGGCTTTGATTTCGGCGCACAGCTCGGTCACTTTCAAGCCGGAAATATATTCGGCCAAATGCCAGGCATGAGTTCCTATATCGCCCATAGCACCTGCTTTTCCCGACAGTTTGGGATTGGTGCGCCAGCCGGCATTGTTTCCGCCTTCTAATTCGATGCGGGTAGCCAACCAGCCTTGGGGATACTCTACATACACTTTACGCACTTTGCCGATGTCGCCGCGAGCGATGCGTTCTTTGGCTTCTTTCACAGCGGGGAAAGCCGAATAGGTATGCGTCAATGCCAAAACCAGTCCGGTTTCTTCCACTTTCGCTTTCAACAATTTGGCTTCTTCCAAACTGAAAGTGATGGGTTTGTCCACAACTACATGGAAGCCACCTTTGAGCGCCAACATAGCCGGTTCGAAATGAAAGGCATTCGGCGTAACGATGGTGACAAAATCCATCCGTTCTTCTTTCGGAAGTTTGACTTCATTTTCAAACATTTCCTGATACGTCTTGTAAATCCGATTTTCAGGGAGAAAATACGATTTCCCCGAAGAAATCGAGATTTCCGGATCAATACTGAAACAACCGCAAACCAGTTCGATTTGGTTGTCCATAAAAGCGGCCAAGCGATGAATAGCACCAATAAAGGCGTCACTTCCACCACCGACCATTCCCATTCTAAGTTTTCTGTTCATATCTATTAAATTTTAATTTATTAAATTTTTTGTTCTTATTAGTGAATGAAAAATAATTTGGCCGCAAAGATATGTATTATTTTTTTAATTACCAATTTTTTTTTGAAAAAAAACCTCCTATTCGACATAAGAAATTTTTCCGTACCTTTGCCGCATGGAAGACAGAAAAAAAAGGCAATGATAACAGTAGAAAAAATCGGCGGCACGAGCATGTCGCAGTTCGAGGATTGTTTGAACAACATCGTCAAACGCAATCGCACAGAGGCGACCATGTACAGTCGCATCTTTGTGGTGTCGGCGTACAATAACGTCACTAATTGGCTGCTCGAACACAAAAAGACGGGCGAACCCGGCGTGTATGAAAAGTTCGCCAAAAACGATGACTACGAATCGGCGTTGGACGAGCTCTACGAGCGGCTACTCGTACTCAATCAAGGCTTTGAAGCCATCGGGCTCAACCTTGCCGAAGCCAACAGCTTCATCAAATACCGCATCAAACAGGCAAAAACCTACCTCACATCCATGAATCAGGTGCTGACCTCCGGCTATGTCGAAAAAAGCAGCATCTACCTGGCTGCCCGTGAGATACTTGCCTCCTTAGGCGAAGCTCATTCTGCATGGAACTCGGTCAACATCCTGAACAACAACAGCATCAAAGCCACCTTCATCGACCTCTGCGGCTTCAACGACTCGGAAGAACTAACCATTGACGAGCGCATCCACAAGGCATTTGAAGGCATCGACTTCTCCAAAACGCTCTGTGTGGCAACAGGTTACACCAAAGGCACGGAAGGCATCATGCGCGCCTTCGACCGCGGCTATTCGGAAGTCACGTTCAGCAAAGTGGCGGTAGAGGTGAAAGCCGCCGAAGCCATCATCCATAAGGAATTTCACCTCTCCAGTGCCGACCCCAAACTCGTGGGCAAAGACAAATCCATCCCCGTGGGCAACACCAACTTCATGGTCGCCGACCAGTTGGCAGACGTGGGCATGGAAGCCATCCACCCCAAAGCGGCGAAACCGCTGGAATTGGCGGGCGTGAAAATCCGCATCAAAAACACGTTTGAACCCGACCATCCGGGCACTTTGATTTCCACCGACTACATCTCCCCTACCCCCAAGGTTGAAATTGTGTCCGGCACCGACCGCGTGATAGCCTTTGAGGTGCACGACCCTCTCATGGTGGGCGAAGTGGGTTACGACTTAAAAATCATGCAACTGATGCAAAAACACAGCATCAGCTACATCCTCAAATCCACGAATGCCAACAGCATCACGATGGTGGTGTGGGACAACGCCGCCACGCACACCATGCTGAGCGAAATGGAAAAATCGGTTTACAGTCTGACTGTCAAGCCGGTAGCTATCGCGTGTGCCATGGGGTCAAACATCGCCTATCCGGGCTTTTTGGCACGCTGTGCTCAGGCATTGTGCGAACAAAACATCAACATCGAATGTTTCGGGCAGTCGCTCAAACAGGTCAATATGCAGTTTGTGATTGCCCGTGACCGCTATGTAGATGCCATCAAAGCTCTCAACAACGCCCTTTGCGCCAATCAATAATTTTGTTGTATATTTGCAGCCGTAAAGACACTAATTTTTTTTGAGATGAAAAAGCTCATCACATTGATAATGCTCATGCTATTTGCCTGTAACTCAGCATTCGCACAAGAGCAAGAAGGCACAAGTGACAAGCCTTGGCTCATCGGTGTTGCCGGTTTCGAAAGTGACATCAGAGCTTATATTGAAAGGAATACCGATGGGAATACCCTCTACATCATCGGAACGGGAGAGAAGATGAAAGATTACCAACAAGGCGCTGTAGAGTGGTTTGAAAAACGCACCGATTTTGCAAATATAGTCATAAGTGCCGGTATTAAAAACATTGGCCATTATGCATTTGCGGGTTGCAGAAGTCTAAAAAATGTCACATTACCTCTTAATTTGGAATCGATTGGGAATAGTGCCTTCGCAGATGCCGAAATATTGTCGGACATTTCCCTCCCACGATCGCTGACAAGCATTGGAAGTGATGCCTTTCATTGGTGTTATGCATTATCTAACATTTACATTCCGGATGGCGTACGAAGTATTGGAAATTCTGCATTCGCTGATTGTACCGGCTTAACCACAGTTACGGGTGCCCGTTCTATAGAAACGATTCCGACACGTGCCTTTGATGGCTGTATCTCATTAAACAACTTCCCACTTGAGATCACAAATTTTAAAACCATAGGTGATTATGCCTTTCGGAAGACAGCCCTTACTACGATTCGGTTTGGCGAGAATGTGGCGTCGATTGGGCAATTCGCATTCGCACAGTCTCCTGCTCTAACTTCAATCACTATCCCGTCGAATTTGACAACAATTGGAAACTCTGCCTTTGCTGATTGTCCGGTGTTGACTAAGGTTATCAACCGCAATCGCACGCCACAATCAATTACATACAGCAGCCAATTTCGCAATGCCTCCCCACGCACAGACACGCTTATAGTAGCGGCGGGGGCACTCAAAGCATACAGAGAACACCCTGAATGGTCAAAATTTTCTCAAATTTTGCCGGATGGTAAATGCAAAGTAACATTTGATTGGCGTGATGGCACCCCCGGTAGAGTTACAGAGGTGTCCCCCGATAGTTTGGTTTCGCAACCTCCCCCTCCCACACGCGATAGATACGACTTTGACAGCTGGTACACAGATACGACTTACACGCAGGAGTGGGATTTTGCTACCGATGCAGTATCTTGCGACACCACATTGTATGCCAAATGGGACTCCATACACATAATCGGCTTCAATATAGATAGCACAGCAATACATCCAATCATGCAAGAAGACCCGACAAGGCGGTTGATAGCAACCACAGAGCCGCTGAATGCAACCGAGCAAAGTAAAATATGGTGGAGTGAAGACCCGCTCATTGCGACAGTAGATGCAAATGGGATGATAACAGCCATGAGTGAGGGTAGCACAACAATACACGTTAAAAGCAGTAGCGGGTCGTGGGAAAAAGTGTGCAGTGTAACCGTAAGCAAAGCCGTTCAAACCGTCACTTGGACCCACCCACTCACTTATACTTATGGCGACACTGCCATAACACTCGCCGCGACAGTAAACAGCAACTTACCGGTCACCTACACAGTCGATGACCCGGATATAGCAACAATAAACGACAGCACATTAACTGTCAAAAAAGCCGGCACAACAACCATCAGAGCCAATCGTGCATCGAATGCCGACTACCACCAAGCCGTTGAGGTATCACGAGAACTGACAATACGTCCGGCAATACTCGTTGTAAGAACAGACGATATGGTATGGGTTCATGGCAGACCCAACCAACCGAAGCCGGAACTCCTTTATGACGGCTGGCAATACGACGATGATGCCACGCACAACGATTTTTCTATGCCCTCTTCAATTGATTTTGACACAACAATTGACCGCTCCGTCGGTACTTACCCCCTCCCTGTAATACAGGGGATCTCCAACAACTACACAGTCGTAGCGACACCCGGATGGTTGTATGTCATAAACAACCCGACAGAAGACAATAATGTTGAAATACCCAACAGCACCCAATCCGATACCACCCACTATACAGCAGAGTGCGGCATCACGGAAGCGGTCGTAACGCTCACGCCCAAAAACTCGACCACCAAGGTTTTCTTTGAGGACGAGAGCGGCAACCTCACAGAGAGCAACAGCCTCACGGTTGATATTAGTCGCCCCGGCATCCACCCCGTCACCTACATCCTCAAAAGCCTCATCGACTCCGTTTCCTACACCTTATATATAGACAGCCCTGTTCAGTGGGATTCCGTTATAGGAATGAGGTATAACAACGTGCTGATTGTAAAAACCGACAACATTTATGGCTACAAATTTAGCAAGTGCGATTGGTTTGAAGATGACACGCCACTCCCCTCCGGACTGTATTATTCGGCAGGAGCCAATCACCATACCAACCTGTTGAAGGAAAACGCCATCTACAGAGCCACTCTCTACACCGATGACGGACAGATTTTGCATACCTGCGCGGAACCCGGACAGGTAAAACTCCATCAGGAGGACCCTGTTGATGCCCCCCTGCAAATCTATCCCAATCCTGCCCTCAAAGGTCAATCGGTCACCATTGACGGCATCCCGGAAGATGCGAAAGAAATCAAAATTTACGACCTCAACGGTCGTGTAGTAGGGACATGGCAAGCCGCGACACCACAAATGCCGCCATCCGCCACCATACCAATACCGTCCGAAAACGGTGTATATCTTCTGAAAGCAGGTGAAAAATCTGCAAAAGTGACGGTAGAATGAATAAAAGACGGTTACATATTGCACTGTTCGTCATGCTTGTCGGGTTCTTTGCAAACGATGCGCGCTCTCAATCGGTGCCGGATTCTGCAGAATCCAAGTTTCCCCATCCTCCTGAATGGTCCGCTTTCGCCGGAGTCGGACTGAGTACGCTGATTGGGTATTTTAATAGCTATCGACCCGCATTGGGGGGCGATGTGGGTGGCGGCTACACCTACTTCTTCCACCCCCATTGGGGCATAGCCATCGGTGCGAGCGTGGCACTCTTTAGAAGCAAAAACACGTTGCCGGGCATTACCGGCACCATTCAGGCGAATGATGGTACGGATGGCATCGCCGAGTTTGGTGGAAACGGTAATTTTGATTTCACATACTCCACCAAAGACTTCTCCGGACAGCAGTACCTCCTTCTTGCCAATATTCCTGTCATGCTGCAATATGAAAGTTATGTCAGTGAACACAACAAATCCTACAAATATTACTTCAAATTAGGTCCCAAAGTCGGGATTCCGCTCTATAGCAAGTACATCAATCGCGTGGAGGAAGTGCAAACATCGGGCACATTTTGGGACACACCCATCCAATCACCTGAAACCATGGGGTTTGTGCACAAAAACATCGAGAGCAAAGGTAAGATAACAACACGGCCTATAGCAGTTTTTTTGTCCGCCGAAACAGGCTTCAAACGGGATATGAAAAATGGCAACTGGCTCTACACAGGCTTCTATATTGATTATGGGATAATAAATGAATTGGTCACAGTCAGCAATGCATTATCCATTGAATACAACGCCAACTACCCGGAAGGAAAGGATGCAGACTATCAATTCCCCGGTGTGATAGTCCCCAAAACAAGCGGCAAAAATCCGTTCAATAGCACGATTCCCATCTCCGTGGGCATGAGAGTAACATTGGCATTCGGACGCAAAGAGAGAAAACTCAAAAAATCGGAAACATCGGAAACACTGTCACCACCATCTTCATCGACCGGTGTTCCTCCCGGTCAAGTCCCTACCCCAACTCCAACATCAACCCCACCCTCAACATCAACCCCAACCCCAACCGGCCGCTCGGACACGACCAAAGTGGTGCCAAGGCGCAGGACTATAACAAATCCGGCACGCATAGAAAAAATGAGAGATATGAAGAAACTGGAACGCCCACTAACATTTGAATTTGACAAATCCGAACTGTTAGACACAATAAAAGTTATCCTGGACGAAAAAATAATCGCCATCAAAAAGCAACTGGACGAAGACATACGCATATTGAAAAAATACCCCGATATAACAATAGTTATCGAAGGGCACACCTGCGACATAGGAACAGAGGAGCACAACATGACATTGGCAAAAGAGCGCGCAGAAGCCGTCAAAGCCTACATGCTGCAAAACGGCATCCCAACCCAAACAGTAGTAAGCACCATCAGCAAATCCACCTCAGAACCCCTCTACCCCAACACCACCGAAGAAAACCGACAAAAAAACCGCCGAGCAGAAATAAAAATAATTCAAAAGTTAGAGTTTAGTTATTAGAGTTTAGAGTTTAGAGTGTAGAGTTTAGAGTTTAGAGTGTAGAGTGTAGAGTGTAGTTAGAACAACTAAACTCTAAACTCTACACTCTAATAACTAAATTCTAAACTCTAAACTCTAATAACTAAACTCTAAGAGAAAGTCCTGCGTAGACTGCTGCTAAGCCGATGATTAGGGTTGCAGAAATATACAACACAAGCGTGGCGTATTGTCCTGTTTGAAACAGTTGCACATTTTCCAATGAAAAAGTCGAAAACGTGGTGAACCCGCCGCAAAATCCGGCAACCAACAACGCCCGCATATCGGCATCCAACGCATTGTGCCTCTGCGACCAGCCAATCAGCAACCCAATCAGCAAGCATCCAAGCACATTAACAAGAAACGTAGCCCACGGAAAACCACATTTATCACTCTGCATCAACCACTTGGAAGCAAGAAATCGCAAAATACTCCCCACCCCACCGCCTAAACCAACTAATAATATCTGTTTCATCATAACTCATAACTCATAACTCATAACTATTCAACAATCATCCCACTCCCCAAGCACAGCCTGCAATCTTCATCATAAATCACCCCAAACTGCCCTGCTGCAATGCCTTGTATCTTGTTTTCCGACTTGATGCGGTAGATGTCGCCGATGCGTTGGAGCGTTCCGAACGTAAATTCGGGGGTGTGACGGATTTTGAAAGCGATGCGCTTTTCGTCTGTAAACTCGCCCCACGGATCGTGTGTGATAAAATGGAAGCCTTGCAGGTTCACCACTTTGCCATACGCCGTTTCCGGTTCGTAGCCCTTGGAGGCATATATAATGTTGTTTTCGGCATCTTTTTTGACTACAAACCACGGTCCGCCGCCTAATTGAAGCCCCCGACGCTGCCCGATGGTGTGAAACCAATAACCTTTGTGTTCGCCCAGGATTTTACCTGTCTCCAACTCAACAATCTTGCCCGATTTTTCGCCCAAATAGCGGCGGATGAAATCGTTGTAGTTGATTTTCCCCAGAAAACAGATGCCCTGGCTGTCTTTGCGCAGTGCACTTGGCAATCCCTGTGCCGCAGCAATTGCCCTCACCTCGCTTTTTTGCAGATGCCCGATGGGGAACATCAATTTGGACACTTGCAGATAATCGACCTGCCCCAAAAAATAGGTCTGGTCTTTCACATGGTCTGCTGCTGTGGAAAGGTATGTTTTGCCGCCTACAACAGTCGTAGTCGCATAATGCCCCGTCGCAATCGTGTCAAAAGCGTGCCCCCATTTCTGCTCAAAGGTGCCAAATTTAATCAACTTATTGCACATCATATCCGGATTGGGTGTCAAACCCTGCCGCACCGCATCAATCGTGTAGCTCACCACATTTGCCCAATAGTCCTCTTGCAGCGACACCACCTCCATCCGGCAACCGTATTTTTTTGCAATCGCGGTTGTAATTTCGATGTCTTCTTCCGCCGGGCAATCGACATAACCGGCTTTGTCCTCCATACCAATCTTGATATAGAAAATCACAGGGTCGTAGCCGGCTTCCTTGAGCCGATGCACCACGACAGAACTGTCCACTCCTCCCGAAACAAGGGCTGCAATATTCATCTTGTCGTAAAAAATCGCGCAAAGTTAGGGAAAAATAGGCACAATCCACCTATTTTTATGCAATAAATCCGGAGCAACCGCACCCGGTGCGCCCGCGGGATACAGACATCTGAGAAATTGCGCAGTGAATATCAAGTGATTCAGATTTCTCTTTCAGACGGCAGACCAGACGCAGACGCAGACGCAGACAAAGAAAAGATTTGGTGGATTCAAAAATATGTTTTACCTTTGTACCCTTGTTTTATATGTACACACATATATACATGATTGGAAGTAAAAGAAATGTTATGAAAGAGTATTCAAAATCCGTTCAGGACAGCATAAGTCCCAATCCGTGGCGAAAAACAGAGCAGTATTTGGCTCCTCCAAAAGCAGCTGCAACCACCCCCGGACGCTATGATATTTATCCTGCTTTTCCTTTGGGAAGCGGCAAAATACACGTCGGCATCGCGCATTTATGCCAATGGCTCGCCGGACAAAAAACGGTTGTGCTTGATGGCTATATGGGCGTTTTTTGGAACCATTTGGTGGAACAAATAGAGGCTGAACTGCATCGGCAGGGCAAAAAAGTCCGCTGGCAACATGTAGAAACAGCGTTGCTCGCGCCGGAAAAAATAGAAGAAATGATTGCGCCCTCTATGGGTGAAGCCGATTCCATTTTTGGAAAAATGACAGATAAACAGTTGGCGGATTGGTTTGATAAGGATAAATTGAAGCGGCTGCAACCCGATTCGAGTGTCGATATTAACATTTTGGCAGGTTGCGGTGCCGCCTTAGCCGGATGGGATGCGCCCTTAGTCTATGTGGATTTGCCGAAAAATGAATTGCAGTTTCGGATGCGGGCGGGAGCGGCATACAATCTGGGTGCCGAAAAGCCGGAAGACGGGCGAATTATGTATAAGCGGGCATTTTTTGTGGATTGGCATGTATTAAACAAGCACAAAGCAGCGATTTTGCCCCATATTGATTGGATTGTGGATGGGCAACGCCCTGATAACTATCTGTGTATGCAGGGGAAAGACTTGCGGGACGGTTTGACGGCGATGAGCAAAAATTACATTCGGGTGCGCCCCTGGTTTGAGCCGGGTGCGTGGGGCGGCACGTGGATGAAAAACCGGATAGACGGTTTGAATAAAGACGTGAAAAACCTGGCATGGTCGTTTGAATTGATGGTGTTGGAAAACGGACTCATGTTTGAAAGCGATGATTACCGTTTGGAAGTTTCCTTCGATTTTCTGATGTATAACAACTACAAAGAAGTGCTGGGCGATTGTGCCGAACGGTTTAAGTATGATTTCCCCATCCGCTTCGATTTTCTCGACACATTCGACGGCGGCAACCTTTCCGTGCAATGCCACCCGCGACCGGAGTATATAAAATCGGAGTTTGGGATGCCTTTCACGCAGGACGAAACCTACTATATTCTTGATTGCAAAAATGAACCGGTAGTGTATTTGGGCTTTCAGGATGGCATCCATCCCGAAGAATTTCGCCACGCTTTGACAGAGAGTGAAAAAACGGCAAAAAAGATTGATATAGAACGTTTTGTACAAAAGCATAAGGCAAAAAAGCACGATTTGTTCCTGATTCCAAACGGCACCATTCATGCTTCGGGCAAAGACAATCTGGTGCTCGAAATAAGCAGCGCACCCTACATCTTCACCTTCAAAATGTATGATTGGGTGCGCCTCGACCTCGACGGCAAGCCACGCCCCATCAACATTGAGCACGGCATGAAAAACGCCTATTTCGACCGTCAAGGCGACCGGATAAAGCGGGAATTTATCAGCCAACCCTGCGTCTTGGACACCAACGACCGCTACACGGTAGAGCACCTGCCCACTCATGCCAACCATTTTTACGATGTGCACCGCTATTCGTTCGACAAAGAAATTACTATCGAAACCAATAACAAATGCCATGTTTGGATGTTGGTGGAAGGTAGTTCCGTAATCGTGGAAACCGCGCAAGGCATGAAACAGCGTTTTAATTATGCAGAAACGTTTGTGATTCCGGCGGCGGCAGGTTCGTATACCATTAAAAATGAAGGAAAAGAGATAGCACTGATGGTAAAAGCTTTCGTAAAATAATTAAAAGATAATATTAATAAAAATAAAATATTGTAATGATGAAAAAAAGAATTGTTTTGTCAATAACGGCATCCGCTGTTATTTTGTGTTCGTGCAACCCGAAGCTCAACGAGCAAGAGCTTGTTTTTTTGAACAAACGTGATTTTCTAATCAATGACACCTCATTGAAAGTAAAACCGGCATTTATTCCCCTGCCCGCCGGAGCCATTCATCCGCAAGGCTGGATAAAGGACGAGGCCATACTGGCTTCGCAAGGCATCACCGGACATCTGGACGAATGGAGCGTCACTTATGGAATGGCGTGGAAAGGAGTAGGTTTTGAAGCACGCGGCACCGACCCAAAAACCGGTATGGGATGGTCGCTGGAACAGGCTTCGTACTGGTTGGACGGCGCAGTCCGGCTGGCGTATATTCTAAACGACAGCGCGCTGATAAATAAAATATCAAGCCGACTTGACATGGTCGTTGATGGCGTGCTGAATGGCGGGAAATCCTTTATTTACTGGCAGGACGTGGATTTCAGAACGAGCGGGTTCAATAATTGGGCACATTCGCACATGGGGCGCGCTTTAGTTGCTTATTATGAATCCACGGGAAATCCGCGCATATTAGAGGCATTGACAAAGGTTTACGGGCAATTCGATTTGGTTTCCGTTCCTCATGCGCAGGGTCGTGTATCGGGCTGTACCAATGTTGACCCGATGGTTGCCACCTACGAATTAAGCGGCGACAAACGCATCTTAGACATCCTTCGGACTATGGCTGAATCGGAAGAAACAAAAGAAACGGTTCAAAAATGGTGCAACGGAGATTGTATCAACGGACACGGCGTGATTGTGTATGAAAATCTGCGCATCCCCGCCATGTTGTACCCCTGGACAAACAATCCCGATTTATTGAAGGCAACTCAAACGTATTTCCACTGGTTGGATGACAAAAATGGGCTGCCTTTCGGCATTGCTTCGTCTGAGGAATGGGTGGCAGGCATCGGTTCCACACGGAATACGGAAACCTGCAATGTTGCCTGCTCAGCATGGTCGTACCAGCAATTATACGAAATAACAGGCAAAGGCAAATTAGGCGACCGCATCGAAAAAATCTTTTTCAACGCGGCGCCCGTTCCCGCAGCCCGCGACTATCAAACAATGGCGTATTATCAAAGCCCCAATCGCATCGAAGGCGTGTTACCGGCTGAAAACCCCGGACATCCGGGCGATGGTGGAACCGGCGACCCCTATATCTTTCGCCCGCTGGGGCACGATGTGTTGTGCTGCGTGGGCAATCTCACCCGTGCCATCCCCAATTACATCATGCACAGTTGGATGGCGACCACAGACAAGGGCATAGCGGCAACGCTTTACGGTCCGTCTATTGTCAAAACAGTGGTAGCCAAAAATGTTCCGCTCACCATCACGTCTGAAACCGCTTATCCGTTTGAGGAAAATATCCGAATGACTGTTGAGCCTGCCAAGACTTGTGCTTTCCCGCTTTATCTGCGTATTCCTCAATGGTGCAAACAACCGACCATAACGGTCAATGGCGAAGCGATTGCTGCAAACAACAGCGAGTCGGGTTTTGTAAAAGTGGATAGAAAATGGAAGAAAGGGGACTTAATAGATTTGAAATTCCCCATGCAGATAGAAGTGGTCGATGGCAGGGAAACGGCTTTCCCTCGTGAGAATTATTTCATTCATGGAAGCAGCTCCGGAAGACCCATCGCAAAGGAAACAGAGATAAACAGCCCGTTCCGAACCGTTTATTACGGACCCTTATTGTTTGCCCTTCCGGTAAAAGACATCAGCCCGAACGAACAGGCACCCGACCAGCAATGGAAGTATGCTTTAATATCAAAAGACGCAAGCTCCATTAAACCCGCGTTCTCAAAAATGCCCGAACATTGGAGCTGGCAAATTGCGGATGCTCCCATCAGGCTGACTGTAAAAGCCGCCGCCTTTGACTGGCGACCGACCTCCATTCTCCCGCTTCCCAAAGAAGCAGTGACAGGAGGCAAAGAAACGGATATCGTGCTTGTGCCTTACGGTTGCACCAAGTTCAGGATAAGCATGTTTCCAATAGCAAAGTTATAATAATTAATAATAGGAGTTATAAAAATGAACAGGAAAAAAGTATGTATGGTGCTTGGACTGATGCTTGGCACAATGTGTTTCGGGCAACCGAATCCGGAAGTAACAAAAGTGCACGTCATCTTCAAAACGCACCTTGACATCGGTTATACCGATTTTGCAACGAAAATAGAACAGCGGTTTATTGAGGAATATATCCCCAAAGCCCTTGCCGTGAATGATGCACTGAAGGCGGAAGGCAGTGCAGACAGGTATGTATGGACAACCGGCACGTGGCTGGTAGATACCTATCTCAAACAGGCTCCGCCCGATTCAGTGAAAAAGTTTGAACAGGCACTGAAAGAAGGTGATTTCGCATGGGTCGGCATACCTTATACCATTGAATCGGAGTCCGCCAACCTCCCTCTTTTTGAAGGGATGTTGAAATTGTCGCACCGTCTTGACAAACAATTCGGCAAAAAGACGATTGCCGCCAAAATGACCGATGTGCCGGGACATACGCGCAGTATTGTTACTCCCCTTTACGATGCAGGCTTCCGTTTCTTACATATCGGTTTGAATTACTGTGCGCCCATACCCTCCGTACCGACCTTTTGCAGATGGCGGAATACAGACGGGAAAGAAATCGTGCTGATGTACCAGAACTCGTATGGTGAAACATCCGTTCTGCCCGACGGAAAAACGGTTGTTTCCATCAATTTTACCCATGACAATCGTGGTCCCCATACGCTACAACAGGTAAAATCAATTTACAGTAAACTGCGCGAACAGTATCCCAATGCACGAGTATTTGGTTCCACGCTCAGTGCTGTGGCAGAAGATTTGAGTAGCATGACCGCTCAAATGCCGGTACTTACGTCCGAAATAGGCGACACTTGGATTTTCGGTTACGCAAGTTCTCCGGTCATGATGTCGCGTTTCCGCGCCCTGTCAAGGCTTTATGCGGAGTGGCTGCAAACAGGGAAATTGGACAAAAACAGCGACATGGCAATTGATTATGCCGTTAAACTTGGTATGGTTGCCGAGCATACATGGGGATATAGTTGGATACCTTTGCAAAATTGGGACAAATATGATGTGGACATATTTAATGCGTCACGTCATCTGCCGGGGTTCAAAATAATGGAAAAGTCCTGGAAAGAAAAAGCCGATATGGTTGATAATGCCATTGCTATTCTGCCGATAAATCTGCAAAACGAAGCCAAAGCCGCCATTGCTAACATCGGTTTCGCTTTGCCCAAGACCATAAAGACGCATGATAAAGCAAAAGAAATCAATGAAACCGGCGCCATCATCCAAACACTTGGCGGTGTAAGTTTAGTCTCAGGTGAAATTGCCTATCAAGCCTATTCCCAGGATGATTATGAAGCATTTTTCACACCGTTTTTGTCACGTAACAATCACGGTTCAAGGACAGATATGGGTAAAACAGGACTTGACAAAACGAAGGCAATATCGGCAACCATCGTCGCTCATGTGGACAATGTAGCCGTAGGGAAGTCCGGGAATGACAAGAAAATAGAATGTGTGTTGTCTTTTGCCGATGATGCGCGTATAGACAAAAGGGTGTTGCCCGAACAGATAAATACGCAGTACATTATCTCCAAAAAAGACGGCAGTGTGGAAATGACCGTTTCATTGGTGAATAAACCGGCAGTCCGTTTGCCCGAAGCTTACTGGGTATCGTTCGTTCCGTCGCAGGTCATTTCTGTTTTTGCCGAAAAAACAGGTAGCAGGGTCGATGTGATGGATATAATAAAAAGCGGAGGCAACCACCAGATGCATGGTATTGACAATTACGTCGATATTGTTACCTCCAAAGGTGTCTTTCGTATTACCGCTCTTGATGCCCCGTTAGTAGCCATCGGCGAGCGCAAGTCATTGAATTATTCCGATAACTTACCCGATTTGAGCGAAGGCATCCATTTCTGTCTGTTCAACAACCTGTGGGGCACCAATTTTACTTTCTGGTGGGAAGGAAGCGTCTCATACCGCTTTAAAATCGAGATGGTATAATGAAAATCAACTTGTTTTTTATGTAACTGAATGGATAGCGAACAAAAACTACAACAAATCGGAGTTGCAAAGTTTTGAGAATATTTGGAAAAAAAGCTGAGGGGAAAAAGAAAAAGTCACATTAAATGCGTACCTTTGCCAAAAATTTGAATTATGGCACGATATTTTAATGTAGCAGGACCCTGCAACGAAGCGAAGCACTATATGATAGAGGCTTCTTCGCGTTTGTCGGGCATCAAGGAACTCATTGAGCAGGAGCAGTATTTTGTGATTCACGCTCCGCGGCAGAGTGGCAAGACAACTCTGCTGCTTGATTTGGTTAATCGCATCAACCATGAAGGCAAGTATTATGCGCTTTATTGCTCATTGGAAGTGGCGCAGGGTATTATTGACCCGAAGGAAGGCATTCCGGCGATAGTCAAGCGGATGCAATCAAAATTTCGCTTTTCGAACATACCCAAAGGAGAAACATTTGCCAAAGATGCTGACTACAGCAATTACACCGGTGTGCTGGTTGATGAGTTGACTGTTTTTTGTATGGCATCAGATAAGCCGCTTATCATCTTTTTCGATGAAGCCGACTGCTTGAGTGAGGGTACATTGATTACTTTCCTTCGGCAATTGAGAGACGGCTACACTACGCGCGTTAATACCCCGTTTGTCCATTCAATAGCCTTGGTGGGCATGCGCAACATTCGCGATTTCAAAGCGCGGATTCGTCCCGACAGCGAGTCGCTTGGCAGCGCAAGTCCGTTTAATGTGATTAAAAAAGCACTGACTTTTAGCAATTTCACAAAAGAGGAGGCAGTAGAATTGTACGGACAGCATACTGCGGAAACAGGGCAAGTGTTTGAACAAGAAGCTATCGACTTGGTTCTCAAGCAAACGCAGGGACAGCCATGGTTGGTTAATGCCATTGCATGCGAGGTGATTGAAAAAACGCTCCAATCTGATTATACCAAGCCGGTAACGGCAGAATTGGTGGAAGAAGCCATCCAAACCATCATCCTGCGGCGCGACACACACATCGACAGCCTGCTGGAGCGGCTCAAAGAAGAGCGCGTGCGGCGGGTGATGGAGCCGGTCATCATTGGCAAGATAGGAGATATCAACAAATTGTCGGACGATTATAGTTATGCCATGGACCTTGGCTTGATAAAAGAGGCACCCGGATTAGTGCAACCCGCCAACCCGATTTATGCCGAAGTGATTATCCGCATATTGAGTAAGAATTTTCAGGACACCCTGTGCAACGAGAAGTATCCCTACCAAATGCCTCGCTATCTGAAGAACGGGCGTATCGACATGATTTATCTCATGCAGGATTTTCAAGCCTTTTGGCGCGAAAACAGCGAGATATGGGTCGAACGTTTCGACTACAAAGAATCGGCACCACACCTGATTTTGCAGGCTTTTCTGCAACGGATTATCAACGGCGGCGGGCAGATTATCCGCGAATTTGCCGCCGGTCGCGACCGTTTGGACTTGTGCGTGCAGTATGAAGGGCAAAAATACCCCATCGAACTGAAACTCCGATACAGTGCCAAAACCGAAGAAAAAAGCTATGCCCAACTCATCAACTATATGGACACAGTGGGTGCCAAAGAGGGTTGGCTACTTATCTTCGACCGCCGCCCCGAAATAGATTGGGATGCTAAAATTTATCTCAAAACAGAAACGGTAGAGGGGAAAACCGTTACGATAGTAGGGTGTTAGTAAAAAAAAACTATTTTAGTGATAATCAATGACTTACGCAAATTGCCGAAAAATTTCGCTTAAAATATTTGGTGGATTAAAAAATATGCTTACCTTTGCGCCCGAATTTTTAGGAGCGACCGGTTTGGTGTGTGCGTCCAATTCGATGTTATTAAAACCGGCTATGCATGAAAAAATATGATTTTGTGGGCTAATGGACAAAGTTATCAAACAAGCATTAGACACCTCTAAAAAAAACACTGAATGGAAAACAGTAAATTATACATTGTGATGCCGACTTATAATGAGCAGGATAATATCCGCGCGGTGGTCGCCCAATGGCATCCCGTGGTTGAAAAAATGGGGATGGAAGCCCGTTTGCTCATCGTGAATGATGGAAGTAAGGACAACACTTACACGCATTTATCGGATTTGCAAAAGCATTATCCACAATTGATTGCCCTCGACAAACCCAATTCAGGACACGGTGCCTCTTGCCTGTTTGCTTACCGGAAAGCCATTGAAGAACAAGCCGATTATATTTTTCAAACCGACAGTGACGGGCAAACGCTCCCCGAAGAATTTTGGCAATTTTGGGACGAACGCGAGACATACGATTTCATCATTGGAGCAAGAAAAGGTCGGCAAGATGGTATCAGTCGAATCTTCGTTACGTGCGTATTACGACTGTTGGTTAGGATAATTTTTGGTGAATGGGTCAAAGATGCCAACACCCCGTTTCGCCTTATGAAAACCGAGCGACTGGCAAAAATTCTAACAGTGATTCCAACGGATTTCTTTTTGTGCAATGTGGCTATTAGTACGATTGCCGTCAAATGGAAAGAGCGATGCAAATGGATTCCAATTACATTTCGTCCGCGTCAGGGAGGCGTTAACTCCATCAATTTTAAACGAATTTTCAGAATTGGTTGGAAAGCCATCGGCGATTTCAGAGAAATAAATAAACATTTAAATAAAGCAGAATGAACACAAAAAAGAACACAAAAAAGAGCGTAAAAAAGAGCGTAAAAACAGTTGCAAATCCTCCTGAAAAATCACTGCCGTTTTTGGTCGTGGGGGTATTTTTTATTTTTCTGAGCCTGTTTTTCTCCTTTGCGCCCGGCGTTACAAGGGGATGGGGATTGAATTACATCGCTTTTTTCGACCCTTGGCTCATTGGCTTGTATTACATGTGTCTGCTGTGCTTTGTGCTCCCGTCGACCAATCACTATCTGGTTGATAAAATCACGGCAATCAGTAAAGCGTCCATCATTTCCGCCCTTAGAAAGTATCGCTATGCCCTTTTTCTTGCCATCGGGTTTTGTGCTGCCGGATGTTTTTATTTGTTGAAAATCAAATACATTTTTTTAGGTGATTTCGATATTAGAGCCACACAACTTGAGCAAATGACGTGGATGAGCCTTACAGATGAATATGTTACTATGTGGTCTTTCAGTCATGCATATAGTTGGCTTCATGAGCATTTTAATTTTACAGGTATCCAAACCATCCAATTAGTAGATTATATAATCGGGAGTTTTTTTATATTCTTTTCTTTATGCACAGCTGATATTTTGGGCAATACAGTGTTAAAGAAAGTGGCCGTTTTTGTTGTCTCAACATTGTCGTGCACTATTTTGCTCCAATTTTGCGGTTATACCGACATTTATGCTTTTGCCGTGTTATTGTTGCAGCTCTATCTTTTCACAAGCCTTTTGTATCTGAAAAACAAAGTTTTTATCATCGTGCCGACATTGGTTTTGCTGTTGGGAATTGCATTTCACTTGTTGTTAGTTTGCCTGCTTCCTTCACTTCTTTTCTTGTTTTATGGCAAAGTCCTTTGGAAATACTCCTTTTTCAAAAATAAAAAGAATATCCTTATCATGGTGCTCATATCTCTCCCGTTTATTTATTTTGCGGTTAAGAATTATGCTATTCCAAAGATGCTGCCGTTGGAAGCAGGCGCGCACGGTCTATTAACCATGTTTTCGACAGCACATTACGTTGAGTTTTTTAATTCGCAATTATTGGCATCCGGTATTGGCTTTTTGATATGGATACTGATTTTAATCTATAGCCTCGTCCACAAAATAAAATACGATGCCACGCTTTGGTTTTTTCTTATCGCATCCGTATCAATTGTAGGACTGATGTTTGTGTTTAATGGCATTCGAGGTTCCGGCGACTGGGACATTTTTGCATTTGCTGCGCTTGTGTACAATTTGGGAAATGCCTGCTTTTTGTTAATGGCATACGAAAACAGCCGGTATAAAAACATTAAATACGGTATGCTGATGATTGCAGGCTTTTCTGTCCTTCATACGGCGGCATGGTTATTGACAAACAAAACGGATGCTTCCATTAAGCGGTTGGAAGTGGCATTTGCAACAGACCCCGCTAACTACTACAAAACGTCGTTTGGCAACGACCAAATACTTGCGGCTGCGTTTTCAGCAAATAATTTACCTGAATATGCCATGAAATGGCATACAAAAGTGTATTTAAAGCGTAAAAATACCGATGCAAGAGCTGGCTACAATTATGCAGGAGAATTGATGAGACAGAAGCGCGCAGCAGAAGCGTGGACTGTGTATGAACAAAATGTAAAAAGATTTCCCGGATATGTTTTACCCTATCCGGTTTTAGTCTCACATTATATTGAGATTAAAAATTATGATGCACTCTATCAACTTCTGTTACAAATGGAGCAGGTTTATCGCCAGCAGCCCGAAGCATTCACGAGTCGCTTGTCCCGGGAACAGATAAATGGCTTTTGGGAAGTGCTTGCGGAACTTAAAGCAACGCGAGGGAAATAATTTAGCAAATAAAATCCCCTGCTTATTATAAACAGAGAAGTTTAATATTCTAATTACAATCAAATCACAGGGCAAACGCTTAATTAATTGTCAATTAAATTGTATATCTTTGTACTCTAAATGAATAATTTTGAGTCATGAAAAATTTACCGATAGGCGTGTAAACAAAAAATAGCCGGAGTACACGTTTTTTGCGTGTATGACTGCTGTAATTAATAATAATTAAAATTAAAAAAATACAGTTATGACACGATTTATTAGTACTATCTTATTCTTATCGTGCTGTTTGCATCTCTCAGCCCAGACGCCAACCGTTTGGAAAATCGGAGAGAAAGACAATTCTTCTGCCGATTTGGCATTAGGACCGTCCGGTTATAAACAATTTCTGGAAAAGGATTTCGGCTATGAAGACCGCTATTTTTTAGTTGGAAAATCATCGGCTGAAAAGGATTTTCCCTACGTCCTTCCCGGTCCGGACGATACTTGGGGAGGAACTTGGGGCACTTCCGGATGGCGAACCCACGAAATCAATGTGCTTTTTGGCGTTGAAGAAATCGCCGATAATGCGCAACTAAAACTAATCATCGACCTGCTTGATTCTCATCCCAACCGGTCGCTGTTGAAAGTGACAATCAACGACCGGCAAAGTTGGAAATATTCCCTGAAAGGCGATTCCGACTCATCGCTTGTCCGAGTAGATGCAACGTCCAAACATCAAACATTGGAAATTCCCTTTGCGAAAAATTTAATTAAAAAGGGAGGCAACAAAATTTGTTTGACGATATTGGAAGGCTCGTGGATTGTTTTTGACGACATCCGCTTGGAATCGAATAAAAAAATCAAATTGCAAAAAACGGAAGCGGCTTTCATCCGCGAAGTGAAACCGGCGGATTATGAACTTGAAAAAGACGGGAAACGCTTTCAGCCGCTGTTGGTGGATGTCGAACATTTGGCAGGACGCCCTTCTATTGATGTGGAACTGGACGGCAGTCGCATTTTTCACGAAACGCTGGATACGGCGCGTTATCAATTGGAAGCCTTAATGCCGCCGGTAAGCAGTGTGAAAAAAAGTAATTATACGATTTTGATTGATGGAAAAGTCCTTGAAAAAGGACAAATCATACGTAGCCCTCAAAAACAGCAAAGTTTGGCTGATTATGTCGATACCAAAATCGGAACGGCTCATTCGCGCTGGATGATAGCACCCGGTCCCTGGATGCCCTTCAGCATGGTAAAAATGAGTCCGGACAATCAAAACAAAGGTTGGCAGGCGGGCTATCAACCGTCCTTTGAAACGGTGGGCTGTTTCAGCCATATCCACGAATGGACAATGGGCGGATTGGGCTTGATGCCCACCAATGGCAAATTACAAATCCAGGTAGGCGACCAATTTGAGCCGGAATCCGGCTATCGTTCCCGCATCGACAAACAGTCGGAAGAAGCGCCTTTGGGTTATTATAAAGTGTATCTCAGCGATACGGATATTTGGGCGGAAGTGACGGCAACCACCCGTTGCAGTTTTCAGCGATATACATTTCCCAAGGCTCAAGATGGTCGTGTGATGATTGACCTGCATATTCAAGCCGAATACGATTATGATTTATTAGATGTAAAAATAGACAAAGTGAGCGATTATCGGATTGAAGGACACAGCCACCAGATTTCACCCCGCCCCACCGTTTGGAGCAATGATGCCGACCAGGAATATACCGTTCATTTTGTGCTCGAGTTTGACACTCCAATAAAATCAATGGGCGGTTGGAAAAACAAGGACGTCCGACTGACGGAAAAACTCGCCGGCGAAAATTTGAAAGAGGCTGGCGTCTATGTGGAGTTTGATACCCAAAAGAAAAACGTTGTACACGTCCGTACCGGAATTTCATTGGTAAGCATCCAGAATGCGGCTGAAAATTTAGAAAAAGAAATTTCGCAGCCCTTTGGATGGAATTACGAAGCGGTGGTTGAAAATCAAAAAGCCGTCTGGAACGAACTGTTTTCAAGGGTGCAAATAACGACGGACAATCGCTTGGAAAAGGTTCGGTTTTATACCAATATGTATCGTGCATTGAGCCGGAATACTTGGAGCGACGTCAATGGCGAGTGGATAGCCGCCGACCAAAGCAAACAAAAATTTTCCAATCCGGAACATCGCGCCTTGGGCTGTGACGCTTTTTGGAATACCTTTTGGAATCTAAACCAATTTTGGAATTTGGTTACGCCCGAATGGTCATCAAAATGGGTCAATTCACAGTTAGCCATGTACGATGTCAACGGATGGTTGGCAAAAGGTCCTGCCGGAATGAAATACATTCCCGTGATGGTTGCCGAGCACGAAATCCCTTTAATCGTAAGTGCTTATCAAATGGGCATCCGCGATTTTGACGCCGACAAAGCCTTCGAAGCAGTCAAAAAAATGCAAACCACACCGGCGACTTCCGTAGCAGGAGGTTTTGCCGGAAATCGGGATTTAGTGTCTTATTTGAAATATCACTATGTGCCTTCCGATTTGGGACGTTTTTCCAACACCTTGGAATATTCTTTCGATGACTGGACGGTTTCTCAATTTGCCAAAGCCTTGGGCAAAGAAGCGGATTATAAAACATTCAGCGAGCGGGGCGAATGGTGGCGCAACGCCATTAATCCCGAAAACGGCTATGCCCATTTGCGTGAAAGCAACGGAAAATTTGTAGAACCTTTCGACCCTTTTCGTTCGGGAGCCAACCATCATTACGTTGAAGGTAATGCGTGGCAACTAACATTTTTTGTACCGCAAGATGTGCCGACTTTGGCAAACATGATAGGGAAAAATAATTTTATCGACCGTCTGCATTGGGGTTTTACAGCCAGCGAGCCTTGGCGCTACAATGCACCCAACGACCAGTATTGGGACTTTCCCGTGGTGCAAGGCAATCAGCAATCCATGCACTTTGCCTTTCTGTTCAATTGGGTGGGTCGCCCCTGGCTCACGCAACGATGGACGCGCTCCATCATCGACAATTATTACGGCTCCGGAATTGCCAATGCTTATCTGGGCGATGAAGACCAGGGACAAATGAGCGCCTGGTTTGTAATGGCAGCGATGGGACTTTTTCAAATGGACGGAGGATGCAGCGTTCAACCGGTCTATGAAATTGCCAGCCCACTGTTTGAAAAAATAACGATTGACTTGGGAAACAAATATGGACGGGGAAAACAGTTTGTCATTGAAGCAAAAAATGTTTCCAGAAAAAATAAATATGTACAAAGTGCCGTTCTGAATGGTAAAGAGCTGAAATCATTCCGGTTTCCTGCATCGGAATTATTAAAAGGAGGCAGCCTGATTCTTCAAATAGGAGATGAGCCGAATGAAAATTGGGGAATTAGTTCTTATTAAAATCAAGGTTCAGACTATATCACCTCTATCTCTTTGCCTTGAATCCACCCTACATTGCCATCAGCGGTTTCTATTTCGCGCCAATCGCCCAGTTTGCTGATGATTTTTACTTTCGTGCCTTCGTGCAAGATGAACAAATCGGTGCCACTGGTGTCGGGTGCACTTTTGATGGTGATGGTTGCCGCGAAGATGATGGCGGTGTTCCTGTTTGTCAACTTTTGCTCTTGCTTGTAGGAAAAAATGTTCGCCGGCAGACAAAAAACGAGTGCTGCAATGCCTGTGAAGAAGGCAATTTTTCGGATGGTGAGCTTTTTTGAAAAGAAATAGATGAACAGGCAAGTAAAAAGCAGGACAAAAAAGAAAATTCCGATGCTGCACCATTGGTTAGTTGTTCGCCAATTTTGCAAACTTTCCCACCACTCAAACAGGAAAAAGCCGTCAAGAGAAACAATTTCATCCACCGTTTTCAACTTGGCAATTTCCAAATTGAACCGCGCATCTTTATCGCCCGGATTGAGCAACACCGCACGCTCGTAGTTCAGAATAGCCGGTGCCACCTTGTTGAGGCGATAGTAGGCATTGCCCAAGTTGTAATACACATCAGCCGACTCGCCGTTGGTCGCCAATGCCTCCTCGTAGAGCTTCACGGCTTGTGGGTAGTCGCCTTTGGTGTAGGCTTCGTTGCCTTTGGCAGTTACCAGTGACCAGTTAGCAGTTACCAGTGATTGGTTATCAGCTATCGGTGACTCTTCTTGGGCAGTTACCGGTGACCAGTTCGCAGTTAGCAGTAAGGTGATGGCAATTGCTTTCATTGCGGGCTTGACTTGCGATTTTTTCGACTTACCTTTTCCTTTCAGGGGGTTGCGGGTCAAGCCCGCAATGACGGTTCCTCCTCCTCCTGATTCCATTTGATTTATTGCTTTCACTGTGTTGTTGTATAATTTGTCCATTGCTTCGTTGGGGTCGCTTGTGGGGGCGAAACGGGCGAATTCTGCTGTGTTTAGGATGTCGGTGAAACTTTGTATTAGTGCCGGTTTTGCGCCGTAGGTGGCTAATTCTGTTTCCACGTTTTCCTTTGTCAGGCTGGCTACGGGGATGTTCAGTTTGTCGCTCAGGTAGCCCCAGACAGCTTTCAGGATTTCGTCGTAGAACGGCTCTTTTTT
Organism: Candidatus Symbiothrix dinenymphae; assembly: GCA_001417715.1. Taxonomy (GTDB): domain Bacteria; phylum Bacteroidota; class Bacteroidia; order Bacteroidales; family Azobacteroidaceae; genus Azobacteroides; species Azobacteroides dinenymphae. Next base: position 5,687 of record BBRT01000209.1, on the reverse strand, counting down.
GTGGGCTTGCAGATGTATCTTTGCCCGTTTGAGCCGTTTAGAAGCTGTTTTGTTGGCTCTTTTGGTGCGATAGAGCGTGATGTTGGCATTTTCTTTCAACTGTTGGCGATAGATGATTGACAGGATGCTAAACACCATCAGCACAATCAGATACCACAACCAATGCCCCCAAGTGCCGAAGAAATAGTCGCCTTCGTGAAATTTCGGCTCGCCCGTTTTGATGTGGCGAATGTCTTGCCCCACGAAGCGCACGTTTTCCTTGTTGGCTCCCACCACAATCGGTGCCGAGCCGCTACCATCCGCTCCCGGCTCCACATGCAACTCATAAGCCTCTGTGGACACTGTTTTGTAGGTTTCGGAGGCTAAATCGAAGTAGGAGAACGACACGGCAGGAATTGTGAAATCGCCTGCATAGCGCGGCACAGCGTAATATTCGATGGTTTTGGTGCCGGTTACGCCGCCGGCACTCACTTTTGTTTGCACATCTATTTTGGGGTCGTACACCTCAAAGTCGTTGGGGAACACGATTTCCGGATTTTTCACCATTTTGACGTTCCCACTGCCTGCGATGGCGATTTTGATAGTCACCGGCTCGTTGGCTTTCAGCGAGCGCGAGGTGATAGACGACTTGATGTTGTAACTGCCCACCGCACCGGAAAAACCGGCAGGCTTGCCCGCAGGCAGCGGTTTGGCGGTGATAGACGCCGCCGGAATGGGTATTACCCGCTTTACGTCCTGATATGGTGCTTCAAAAAAGTCATCAAAAATACTGCGTCGTCCCCCCTGTGGTTGGGTGCGCAGCCGCACCACAACATCCACCTTGCCCGATTCGAGGGCTATTTTGCCCGTATGTTGCGGATACAGAACAAGTTGACGCAACACCACAGTACGATAATTCTGCCCGTTGTAGTTTTCCAACGCAATCTGACGGTTCTGTGGCAACTCCACCTCCTGCACCATAAACCCATCCATATCGGGAAATTTGATGTTCTCAACACCAAAATCGCCGGTGCTGTACAGTTTGAACGTAACCGGAATGCCCTCGTTTTCGTAGGCTGATGCGCGTCCAACGATGGTTCTGACAAAAATCTCGTTGCCGGAGGTGTTGGGGGCTGCGCCATTTTGGGCGGCGGAGCCGCCCCCACCACCTCTGTTGGCGGCTGCGGCGGCAGCCGCTTTGTCGGGCGGTAAGGCTTTTATGTTCAGTGTGTTAGATTTGTATTCGGTGTCGCCCACTTTGATGCTCGCGGGCGGAATGGCGTAGTCGCCGGATTGGTCAGCCATGAAAACGTAGGTGTAGGAAGTGCTGACCTGGCTCTTCACATTGCCATTCGTGATGGTTGTGGACGAACTTTGGCTGGTGGTGGGTCCGTACAGATTTTGCAAACCCTTGATGTCGGCGGACAGTTGGAAGTTGCCACCCCGTTCGCTGCTTGTGGTGAGGGTGTAGGTCACGCGAAACTGCTCGCCGGTTACGACTGCTTGGGGTGCTGTGCCGCGGAAAGTCACTTGGGCGGTGGTCAATGTGCAATTACCAATTACCAATGACCATAGTGTTAATATTATTGCTATTCGTTTCATAATTCCATTCTTTTCAGGGGATTGCGGGTCAAGCCCGCAATGACGATGTGTCGTTCCCCTATGTTTTTTACCAATTTTTTTCTCTTTTTCGTTGTTTTTGTTGCTTCATTTGTTGCTCTTTCACCTTATCTTGCGTCTCTTTTTCGTTTTGCATCATGGCATCGAGAATTTGGTCGGCACTTTCCTTGCTCATTTGGTTGGGATTTTGGGGTTGCTCTTGCGGCTTTTCTTCCTGTTTTTGTTCTTGCTGTTGCTGCTGTTCCTGTTTTTGCTCCTCTTGCTTTTGGTCGTCTTTTTTCTGGTCGTCTTTGTCGTCGTTGCCGCCGCCGCCTTCCTGCTTTTTCTGCAAATGTTGTGCCAAAGCCAGGTTGTAGCGGGTTTCGTCATCTCGTGGATTATTGCGGAGGGCTTTTTTGTAGGCTTCGATGCTCTTTTTCAGGGCATCGGGGTCTTGTGCCGCACCTTCTTTCTGCTCTGTGGCGTTTGCCAGAAACACATTGCCGGTGTTGTGCCATGCCATTGCCACCTTGTTTTTGTCTTTTTCGTTGCCAATGGCAAGTTGATATTGCTCCACAGCCTCCTGCGCCTTGTCTTGACGCAACAAGGCATTGCCCAAATTGTAGGCAGCCTCCGACGACCGCGCATTGTTCTCAATGGCGCGCCGATATGCCACCTCTGCATCGGTGAATTTCTTGTCCTGATAGGCGGAATTGCCGGTGCGGAGGTCTTTGCGCACTTGCTTTTGGGCAGTTAGCAGTGACCAGTTACCGGTTACCAGTAAACACCCGATGATGATTAATATGTTTGTTTTCATACGATTATAGTTTTATTTGTTTTTAAACATAAATGAAATTCTTTTTCTTGACTTTGCTTGTACGCTGCTATTTCTTCTTGCAGCGTGGTGAGCAATTGTTGTGCCATAAATTCGCGAAATGGGGTGTCTATTCCCTGTTTTTGTGATTCTACCAACGATGCGATATATTTCGATGTGTCTTCTTTGCGGATTTTTGTTGGAAACACATTGTGATAGAATTGGATGTAGTGCATCAACAGGCGTGCTGTGCGCCCGTTTCCGTCTACCCACGGGTGAATGGTGACCAAGTCGAAGTGGGCATCGAAACTTATATTATATATGTCGCGTAATTCGTCTAAATCTGATATGATGGTTAGTGCATTGCACATTTCAGATACTTTTTCCGGCACTTTCTGATAGTTCATATACGATTTTCCGCCAACTCCCGCCGTAACTCCACACAACCTGAAATCGCCTTTGCTTGAATCGAATGTGCCTCCGATGACGTTGGTTGGGCTGCCTGTGGTGTGCATGACAAGCGCGTTTAGTTCTTTTATAAAATTGACTGTTATGGGCGTTTTTGTTTTGGCTTTGAGGATGGCAAAATCGTAGGCGGCTTTCAAATCGGTGTTCATCAGGTGGTGAACCAGCTGTTTGCCGTGTGCCGTGATGCCATCGTCAAAGAGCAGTTGCGTATCTAATTCGGTGAGCGTAGAACCCTCAATAGCAGTGGAATGGGTGATGATAGAGTATAAGTAAAATTTCTTGTAATCTACCACATCCTCCAATTGCAACTGCCGAAATTCTTCCATTGCAGCCTCTATGGATTGCCATATTTGAGTTTCTTTATCCATTCATCTATTTTGTTATCTATTATGAAAATAGTTTTACTTTGCTCCAAATTTTGTTCTTGCGCTCTAAGGTGAAAAATTCTAACAGCAACAGTGCCAACACGATAGCTGCAATTAGTTGGTATTTTTCATCGTAGTCTGAAAAAACTTTGCTTTCTACTTCGGATTTGGCTTTGCTGTCCAACTCCTTTTGCAAGGCTTTGACGGCTCCGTTGGAGTTGTCCACGCGGGCGTACAGTCCATTTCCGGCAGCGGCAATCTCTTGACACATCTTTTCGTTGAGGACGGTGAGCACCATATTGCCTTGATTATCTTTCATATAGCCGTGGTTGGTGATGATAGGCGCACCCTCCGGCGAGCCAATCCCCAAGACATTGATGGTGATGCCTTTCTCAACTGCCTCTTTCGCCATTTCAGCGGCATTGTCCTCGTGATTTTCGCCATCGGTAATCAATATGATGGTCTTGGCGGTGGCTTCGTTGGGCGTAAACGAGTTGGTAGCCAGCCGAATAGCCGCTCCAATCGCCGTGCCTTGCGTGGGCACCATAGACGTGTTGATGGACGACAAAAACATTTTTGCCGACACATAGTCCGACGTGATGGGCAACTGGATGAACGCATCGCCCGCAAAGACAATCAGCCCGACTTTGTCGTTGTTCATATTGTCCACAAGGCGCGAGAGCAACTGTTTAGCCTTCGTCAAACGGTTGGGCGACACATCCTCCGCCATCATGGAATTGGACACATCCAAGCAAATCATCACCTCAATGCCCTGCTTCTTCACCGTTTCCAACTTCGAGCCAAACTGCGGACCCGCCACCACAACGACAGACAAAGCAACAGCAGCAAACAGCAACCAAAACTTCAAATGCAACTTCTTAGAGGCACTGTCAGGCATCAGTTCGCGCACCAAAAGTTTAGCCCCAAACCGCTTCAAAGCCTTCCTGCGCAGGAAAATGCCATGATAAAACACCGCCGCCAGCACCGGCAACAGCAGCAAAAAATACAAATAAGACGAATGTTCAAACCTAAACATATTTCTGAGTTATGAATTCGGGTGCAAAAGTACAAAAGAATTACGAAAAAAGAGGTTAAAAAAAACTAATTTTTCATGAAAATCAAAGAAAACTCATAATTCATAACTCCTAACTCATAAATTATTACTACCTTTGCACCCGAATTTATCGGCGGGATGTAGCTCAGCCCGGTAGAGTACACGTCTGGGGGGCGTGTGGTCGCACGTTCGAATCGTGTCATCCCGACAAAAAATATACAAAAAAGATGGAAACATTGGCAGGTGTAACGTCGCCTTACAATCCCGAATTTGTAGCGAAAATCAAGCGGGGTGAGAAAGATTTCAGGGAAGGAAATTATACAACAAGAACAATTGAAGATTTATGGAATAAGAAAGAAGCATCGGAAGAATATACAGATGCAGAGCTTTTAGTTTATAACTCAATGATTAACGCTTCAAAAATCATTGAATCTATATTTTAAAAATTTGTAATTCATTTATTCGTAATGCCCTCGAATGGAAATAACAGTTATTTCTCGGGTGTCTTCATTTACTTGATAGATTAACCGATGTTCTGAATTTATTCTACGCGACCAATAACCGGACAATCCATGTTTTAACGCCTCCGGCTTTCCAATTCCCTCATAAGGTTTTTCCTTGATAGCATCTAACAGGAGTGTAATTTTTTGCTGGAGTTTTTTATTTCCTGAATGATTGAAATATTCAAAATCATCATAGACCTCCTGTTTAAATTTTATTTCCATAAATTGTGATAATCAATAGAAATAGATTCCTGCTTTTCCCTACGCCTAATTTTCGCGACAAATTCGGGATTGTAGGGCGACGTTTCACCCGAACTATCAACATTCCGATTGGCAAAGATTTCATCTATTAAATCTTGCACTTCGTCCCTTGTGCTATTCTGAATGTCAATACGCACATACCTTGCACGCCCCCGCGTGTCTTTTTCATACTGCACACCTGTCATTGCTTCCATCTTTTTTGTATGTTTTTAAATTTGTAACCAGCGGCAAAGGTAAGCAATTTATTTTAAATGAAACAATTATGTAAAAAATCACTGAAATCATACGAAAATCACAGTTCAGACAACAATCACAGTTCAGACAACAATCTCACTCCTCCTCGCCATTTAAAATATTCTGCGTACCTTTGCAAAAGTTTTTGTGTGAATAACGCAAAACAAAGTAATACAAACAAACGCTAATTCATTATATATGAACGAAACCATTGCAATGCCTGAAAACATACGGCAAGCATATACCAAGTACAATTCCTACGACCCACGTTGTTGGACACAAGCCTATTTCGATTACGATTCGGGCGGGTTTAATGTGTATCACAACGACCATAAGTTTTCTCAAATGGAAGGTGGAGGTGATGCTGAAAAAGTTGTTGGTATAATGCTTGCGAAGCATAATGGCAAGCA
>BBRT01000208.1 GCA_001417715.1 Candidatus Symbiothrix dinenymphae | reverse complement strand
AATTGCGCATCAACTTCTCATGTTTCTCACTAAAAGCGGTCTTAAATCCATGGTCTGTTTTCAAGTCCATATAACGCCCCGGTTTTTTCCGTTTTCCCTCGTTCTGTACCATAAAATGAATTTTTTTAAAATTATTATTTCGGCATATTTAATCGCTTTGATTAAATAATCGCGGCAAAGGTACGAAAAAGTTTTGAGTTATGAGTTACGAGTTATGAGTTATGAGTTTTTTTTGCCTAAATTTTTTCAGCCCATTCTGCCACTGCTACTTTTGATTTGCATTAATTGCGATTAAAATCAATGAATGAGGCGGTAGAGAGACTTTTCCCTTGTCCACTTTTAAAGTTTTTTCGTAAGGCACTACACGGTTTTCAGCCCCAATATCATTGTAGTCGTCGGGCGAAGCACCGCTCAGGATAGTGGCAGATACTTGCTTGGGAGTTGCGCCGCCCAAGTTCTCAAAGTCGGGCGCAAATTCCATTGCTTTATCGGGGTGTCGGTTTACAATCGCCAGCACGAAGCGCGTTTTGGCATCATTGCAGGTTACTGCTACATCTAAAACAGGCGTTTTGCTATTGCCGTCCACCAAATTTTCCGACCTCACCTGAACCGGCAATACATTTTTCTCTAATTTATTGGCATATAATTGCAGTACATGAAAAGTTGTCCGCTTCACAATGCCTTTCGGATGCACAAACAGTGCCCCGCGGGTATTTACTATCGGAGAAAAACCGCCGATTTCAACATCATTACTGTTCCGTAAACAGATGTTGAGAAAACAGGCTGAAAACAGCGCATCCGCCATCGTATAAGTTGAATTGATGTCATTTTTGTCACGCTCTGCTATTAGAGGATTTTCCGCGCCGCCACCCGGAAAGCCCGGATGATGCCAGCCGCGCAGGTTCCATTCGTCGAACGCAATTTTGACTTTGCCGCGAAGTCTTGATTTTTCGAGAATGGCAATGGTGCCGGAAATGCCGTCTGCCGGTTGGTCTGTTCGCATCATACTTTCAAGATAGGACGATGATGTACCTCCGTAATAACCGTGAATGGAAACGTAATTCAAATACCTGCCTGCGGCTTGGAGTAAGGGTAAAGTCCAATCTTCTCCGGCTGTTGCTGCAGCAAAAAGTTTTATATTAGGGTCGGCTGCCTTCATTAGTTTGGCGGATTCGCGAACCAACGGTCCCCATTCCGCGACTGTCTTGGCACCTAATTCCCAACTGCCATAGTTTTCATTGCCGATACTCCAATATTTGACGCCTAACGGTTCTTCCACACCGTGCAATTTGCGAAGCTGCGCATATTTGCCGATGTTGAGATTGCAATATTCCACCCAGTCGCTCATTTCTTCTGCGGTGCCGGTACCGGCATTGGTGCAGATAAAAGGTTCGGCGCCAATCAAGCGACACCACTTCACAAATTCAATGGTTCCGAATGTATTCGGGTCTGCAACGCCCCACGCCTTATCCAAAGCCGGTTGACGGTTGGGACCTACGCCGTCGAGCCAGTGATAGGACGATACAAAGCAGCCGCCGGGCCAGCGCACAATCGGAACTTTCAACTCGCGCATGGCTTCAACTACATCTGTGCGGAAGCCGTCCTTGTCCGACAGTGCCGAGCCGGGTTCAAAAATGCCGCCGTAAATCTGCCGGTGGAAATGTTCAATAAACTGACCGAATATCATGCGGTCATACACTTGCGGCTTGGCGTCTTTCTCAAGCCAAAATCCATTTTGGGCATACAATGGAGCAGATGCCAACAAACATAAACTCACTACTGTCAAACTAATCTTTTTCATTCTTTAATTTATTTATAAATATGTAAATTATCAAAATCTATTATTAAGGCTTGCTGTAAATCAATATTGACAACTTGCTGCGAAAAACAACAAAAGCCACTAAACAGACAACAAAAGATAACGCCCTTTTTCTTATTCATATTCTTAATTATTATTATACAGTCAATTGTTCGAGCTTGCAACCCACCTTTTTTCCACTGAACGCAATGCCCAGCAGAATGACTTTTCGGTCAAGAAACGGCTCATAATACCGCTTCTCGTGGATTTGCGCGATGGCTTGGTTGAGCAAGGTTTTCAAATTCGTTTTGACATGGTATTTCAGTTCTACCACTATCGCCACTCCGTCGTGCTGCAACACGGCATCTATACGCCCCCGGCTGGTAATCTTTTCGTTTTGAATATTGAAGCCCAGCATAGTCATCCACATTTGAAAGATGATGTGATAATGCGCTTCATGTTCGGCATTTTCCGCTTCCGCTTTTGCTCTATTTATCCACTTTGATGTCTTCAAATTGAGAGGAACTCCGGCAAGCATCTTACGCATATTATTTGTAAAACCCTCTGCATCGTAATCACAAATCTGTTGCAGCATCTCTTTCCCTAATCCTTCCAATTGTGCCACAGGATATTGAGTAAATGCACTTAACAAAAGCTCCATCAGCGACTTTCTCACTTCCAGATTAGGAATTCCAAGCGTGTATAGATGAACACCATCAGTCTTTGGTGTGTCTTTGACAGTCAGATAGCCTGTCTGAAATAATAAAGGAATAGCTTCAAACGCATCCGGATTGTAACAGACTAAAGACGTAGAATCAGCAATAACAGGTTCTAATACCGTTTCGGCACGACCGTGTTCTTTGAGCCGGTTGATAAGAAAAGTGTGCGTGCCTGTTTCAAACCAGTAATTGGAAAACTCTTTGTGTTTCAAAAGCATCAGTATGGCAAACGGATTGTAAACCGATGTCTTGCCATCCCAGGAATAACCATCGTACCACCTGCGAATATGGTAAAGCACATCCTCCCGCGTCATTTCCAAATGAGATGCCGTTTCGTCAATATATTCCGAAAAATTACCTTCCAATTCTTCCTGTGTATAGCCACAGATAGAGGCATGTCTATAGTCCGTTGTAATATCATCCATATTCAATATCGAAAATACTGACACTTTGGCATTCGTGACACCGGTCAGTAAAGTAAATCTCATGTGGTCGTCGGAAGCTTTTATTATGCTATAAAAGCTTTGAAGAAACTCACGTACTGCTTCTGCTTCCGGTTGACCCATGGTGTCTACTATGGGGGTGTCGTACCCGTCAATAAGCATAACCACTTTATTGCCTGTTTTGTGATGCAATGACACTATCAATTCGGAAAACATGCCGGATGCGTGGTCTGAAACAAGGTTTATTTCATGTAAATTAGCCTGTTGTTTCAGAAATGTTGACGTACTTCGTTCTATCTCTTCCCCGCTGCCATGCTTGATACATGCCCAATCTATCCGAATAACAGGATAGCGCCAGGTCCAATCCCATTTATCATAGATATAGAGACCTTCAAACAAACGCTTATTGCCTTTGTAAAGTTCCTCCAGCGTGCTCACAAGGAGCGACTTCCCAAAGCGGCGCGGACGCGTAAGAAAAACGAAATGCGACTCTGTCAACTGCAATACGTCTTCCGTTTTGTCCACATACAAACAACCTTCATCGCGCAATTGTTCAAACGACCGAATACCAAGTGGTAACTTCTTCATAACTTCTCATCGTTAAATTAGAGCACAAAGGTAAACAAAATAATTGAAAACAAAACGAAATGGGAAAGTTGGGCAGCAATTCAGCCAGTAAAAAAATTGAGTTCCGTAAGAAAAAAGAAAATATTATAGGCTTGCAAATAGCTGATATTGCCGCGTATCCGATAGCAAAGTACATTTTGGATAAAAACGCACAAAATCCGGCTTTTAATATTATTGAATCAAAAATTTATCGCCAATCAGGAGAGCAACATGGTCTAACAATAATACCATGAAAAAAAGAGTCACCATTTAGCAACCCTTTTCCGATCGGGATACCCCCATCCAATTTTCAACGACTTGCTGTGGTAGAAGGGATAACAAGCCCAGCACGACAACAAGAAGTTTCGGAAGACAAAAACACTAACGAACGAGTTTCTCTATCCGACCACAAAGATAAGCGATTAATTTCAATTCTCCAAACAAATTATCAAACCCTCACCAATAATCAATTATAACTTGCTGAATATCAGCAAAATATTTTTTTTTATCAAAAACAACACCCTCCGAAGCAACACGGCTCGGAGGATGCACTGAAAAAAAACGATTGCTTTTAATTTAAAATGTATATCTTTGCGGTTCATTTGAAAAGACAATGAAAGCAAAACGTATTGAAAAGTTGAGAAATAGTATGCCAATTGAGATAACCGGCAATGAAATTACTCCAAGCGATGACTTGAAAGAGTACAAGAAAAACGCGCTCGAATATGGTAAGTCTTTGCGTGGTGAGTATATCAATATGGAGGGGAAAACCGTTCAACTAAATTCAAGCAGCATAAAAGAGGTATTGCACCACGATTATAAAAATGTGGCTCAACTTCAAAGTATTGCAGCTATTCCTCAAATTATAGCAAGCGGGATTTATATTGATACGATAGAAAATGAAGAACCGGAAAAAAACACAAAAATTACAGAATATCAATATTTTGTTGCCGGATTAAAGATAGACGAGATAGATTATACGGTTAAATCTGTTATTGCTGTTGATAACAATGGGTATCGATATTATGACCACAAACTCACTCAAATAGCGAAAGAAAAACTCCTTGATGAGTTGGATAGGATAACAAATCCGTCCAGTCATCAAGGAATTTTAAACTCTGTTGTGTCATCCGGCTTGTCTTCGATGGGCGATTCTGAAGAAACTGCAATAAATTCCCCTGTTTCCGACCACAAAGATAAGCGATTAATTTCAATTCTCCAAACAAATTATCAAAAACTCACCAATAAACAATTATAACTTGCTGAATATCAGAAAAATATTTTTTTTTGTTTTGCAAGTTATCTGTCAAGAAAAATTGCGTTGCTTCTTTTGTTATGAACAATACCGATGACGACTATTTGTTCTTTCTCGTCATCTATCATATAGAGTTTCAATTGGCTTTAATCTATCGGGATTCTGATGAACGGCAGTTAGACGGTCATCTATAAAGCCTTTTTCCCACAGAGGCAACGGAATATCATAATTTTCAATATCAGGATATTGAATTTTCACCTCTTCCCACAATGGCATCGGGATAAAAACACCCATTGGAATGCCCGTAACGTCTTCTAATACTTGTGCTTGTAACATAATTTCATTGCTTTAACTTTCTGCAAAGATACGGCAAAGTTTTGAATAAGCAAAATGTTTTTGCTTTTTTTCCAAACAGTGTTGAACACGGTAGTTACAAAGACCACAAAATAGCTGAGATAGAAATAGAAAAATCGCCATCCCTGAACAAAGGATTTGACACCTTACAGCAAGATAGCGATTTGTTGATTGCTATTCCTGAAATCAGAAATGCTTTCGAGGGCAAAGGTACAACAAATAATTTAAATAACCAAACCGCGATGGGCAACCATCAAATTTACAGTGACCAACTACCCCGTATGGGGTACAATTTCGATAACCCCGTACAAGCGATAGCGCAGTGCGGGGTGAGACGACCTCCCCACCCACAGTGCCCCCGAAGGGGGCAAACATATAGGTTGCACACCTACGGTGTGCCGGAGGGGAGGATACCACCCTACCCCGCACTGCGCTACGCTTGTACGGGGTTATCAAAATTTAACGCCTTCCGGCGTAACAGACGGAAGCAAAATTGTAAAATATCACTGAATTTTGATGCGGCTACCCTGTTTTCAAAAAAAAACACCCTCCGAACCAACACGGGCGGAAGGGTGTACTGCAGAAAAATTGGAAATTGAAAAAAAAACTGTAACTTTGCACGAAAAAATAATAACAGATGTACCGAATATATTTAGATAATTGCTGTTTCAACCGCCCGTATGACAATCAGTCACAGCTCAAAGTGATATTTGAAACACAGGCAAAGTTGTTTATTCAAGGTTTAGTTCTCAAAAATAATGTTGAACTCGTTTGGTCTTATGTGCTAAAATTTGAAAATTGCCTGCGCCATTGCTGCTAATTGCGATTATTTTATTACTGTTGATAGCCGTGTATTGAAATATAGCAGCGAAAAAATTAATATTTGCAATCCAATAGAATTTTTGAACATTTATATAAAACAAGAAGATGAATAATATAGCATTACTTGACAGAGGGTTAACGCACCTCACCAATGAGTTGGGATTGTTAGAAACAGAACAATTCGTGTATCTGTTATTAAGTCAGCCGTTTGACTACACCGAATGGCGAAAACGCAATTTGTTTGTTGGCATGAGCGTTGATGAAATTAGCAAAGCTGCTGACAAATATTGTGAAGATGCCCCAGGATAGGTTGAATGTTGCAAAAAAAAACGACACCCTCCGAACCAACACGGCTCAAAGGGTGCTCTGAAGAAAAAATTAAGCAAATTAAATTATCTTTTTTGATAATTTTTTTATTGTTCTTCACTATGCGCAACGCGGATGCCTAAGAATTTCTCTTGTGCGGTTTCCGGATATTTGTAGCGAGCCGAAACGCGCAATCCGGTTGGGACATTGATAAATGTGCCTCCGCGAGCCACGCGCTCTGTTCCTGATGTTGCGCCGGTGGGGTTGGTTTGCGCTCCGGCGGTGTATGCGCCGTACCAATCGCTTGTCCATTCATATACATTGCCCGTCAAGTCGTAGATACCCAATTCGTTAGCAACAGAAGTTCCGATTTCCCATGAGTTGCCTGCAGAGCCGTAGTATTTGGTTACCGCATACGGGTCGTTGCTGCCGCTGTATATGTAGCCCTTGCTCTTCTTTCCTCCGCGAGCGGCATATTCCCATTCTGCCTCTGTTGGCAGGCGGTAACTTTTGCCCGATTTAGCACTCAGTTTTGTCAGAAAATCCTGTGCATCAGCGTATGTAACATAGTAGATGGGATAGTTATTGCCCGCTCCTTCGTCTGCCGCAGGGGATAATGCCGGATAATGCCCTACTATGTCGTAGTATTGCTTTTGCGTGATTTCGTATTTGCCGATATAAAAATCGCTGAGGGTTACATCGTGTTGCGGGGCTTCGTCGGATTTAATCAATCCGTCGCTGCCTTGCTTATAGGTGCCGCCTTCTACAAATACCAACTCAATGCCATCCGTAAACGTGAGTTTTCCCGTTTTGTCGGGTGTTTCATCGTCGTCGCAGGACACAAATGTTGTTGTTGATATGCCCAGTGCTAAGAGTCCAAATAAAATTTCTTTCTTTTTCATCGTTTCATGTTTTTTAAAGACATTCCATATCTTAAAGATATGGAATGTCTTTTGATTGTTTTTTTAATAACCCGGATTTTGACCGACAATACCCAAGGGATTATATGATTCACTCAACGGAATAGGGAAACGATAGAAATGCCCATCTACCTTCTCAACTTTTTTACGCAAATGTTTATAAACTCTTTGATAGAAAGCAAATCTGGTTGGGTCTGCATGCGGGAGAGCATTAAACAGCGTTGTATCATTGTACGCGGGTTTGTAATATTCGTAATCTCTCACTTTGTCGATAGAAGAAATATACGTTCTCCAACGTACCAAGTTCAACCAGTGCTTTTGTTCAAATGCAAGTTCATAACTCCATTCTTTTTGGATAGCATCTTCACTGATAGCATCCAATGCTGCAACACCTGCTCTGTCGCGCAATGCATTGATGGCAGCCAAACCTTTGTCGCCGTTCCCAGCATACCATTGAGCTTCTGCTTTGATAAGATATACTTCACCCAAGCGGAAGTCGATATGGTCGATGTCGTTGGGTTGAACAGGTTTTGCCAAACCGCCTGCTGTGCGGTGAATCCATTTGCCCGGGCGCACGATGCTGAGTGGCCATGTCAATGTATCTTTGTCTCCGTCTTCATACTCAACCGATGTAACATAAGAATACTCTCTACGAGCATCACCCTCCGGAATTGCATCTTCAAAAGAAATGTCGGCATAACTGATGTGTGGGTCTGTTCGTTCAGCCTTAGGCCATGTAAATCCGCAATGCGTTTGGTGGTTGCCTTGTGCATCAATACCATCGCCGTTGTGGCTGATTGAATAGATAACTTCAAGATTGTCTTCATTGCCTTTACCCCAAATCTGGTTGTAATCGGCGAGTAATTGATACTTGCCGCTACCGATTACTTCATCAGCATACTCAATTGCTTTTTGCAATTTAGCGTTGTCCACCGGCAGTTTGGCGGGGTCTGCTTTGGCGGTTGCAATAGCAGCAACTTGCTCTTGCGTCAGCGGCTTTTGTCCCCAAGTGAGGTAAGCCTTTGCCAGAATGGTTTTTGCAGCCAATTGCGAGGGGTTTGATTTGATTTCGTCAAACACCGGCAATTTTGCAATAGCAGCCGTCAAGTCGCTCGCGACTTGAGCATAAACATCGTCAATAGACCGGCGAGTTGTTTTGTCTGCGTCCGATGCCTTCGAACTCAAAATCAACGGTACTTCGCCAAAAAGCTGAACGAGTTGAAAATAGTTGTAGCCACGGATAAATTGCGCACGAGCAATGGACAAGTCTTTTTGCTCTTGCTTAATTTTGTCGTCAACTACGGCTTCGCCGATTTTTTCGATTGCCACATTAGCCGCAGCAATACTTGTGTACAAGCGATTGAATACCTTGATGGGGTACCAATTGCTCTTTTCGGTTTCCAAGACACTGACCTGAGGTCCGTCTTTCGTTTCGTCTTTTTCTTCAAACGAGATAGTCGTTTCGGTAGCCGACTCTACCAAGAAAGAGTACGAAGAACTAAGGGTCTGCAAAGGCCCATAAACGGCATTAGCAAGAGCCGTAGCTTCTGCTGCAGTTTTTGGAACCGGCACTTCGGCTGTTCCACCACCGTTGTCGTCATCATCGCAAGAAAAAGCTGCGATGGAAAGCGCAAGTAGCGCTACTGAATAAAAATTTTTTTTCATTGTTTTTAAAAATTAAATTTATACTATAAAAAAAATTATCTAAAATGTTATACCAACACCTGCCAAAAACGTCCGAGACGTGGGATAAACGCCTGTGTCTATCCCTCCCGCTATTTCGGGGTCGTAACCGGTATAGTGTGTGAACGTATATAAGTTTTGCGCCGACACAAAGGCGCGAAATTGCACCAATGTCTTTGCTATTTTGAGCGGCAGATTATAGCCCAGCGTGATGTTTCTTATTTTCAAGAAAGAGGCATCTTCCACATAGCGGCTGTACAGTTCTTTTGCGGTAATAACGGCATCCAAACGCGGCACAGTTGATGATTTTTCCGATGTCCAAGCATTCAATAAATCTGTGGAGAGATTGTATGTCTTATTGTTTTCTGAGAGATGACGGCGCAATTTGTTATACACCTCGTTGCCTTGCGACCCTTGCAGCGACACAAACACATCCCAACGGCGGTAGGTGAGATTGGATGAAAATCCATACGTGAAATCGGGCTGTATGCTACCGAGTATTGTACGGTCGCCCTCCGTATCAATTCTGGTGTTAGTGTTCAAATCGCGCAATATGATATTGCCGGTTTCCTGATTCACTCCGTCATACACATAGCCGTAAAAAGAGCCTACTGATTTGCCCACTGTATATTTCTTTTCCTGATTGTCGCCCTCTGTCAGGGGGTCATATATTCCCAAACTTGTGACGGTATTCACATTGTGTGCGATATTGGCGGATGCCGACCAAGTAAATTTTCGCCTTTCGAGTAGCCGAGCATTCAGAGCCAGTTCAAAACCGGTGTTGGTAACATTTCCAATATTGAACGTCTGCTTTTCATTTGTAGGCGAAAATGGCACAAGCACCTTGACCAACAAATCGGACGTTTTCTTATAATACACATCGGCAACAAGATTTAAGCGGTCGCTTAGAAATCCCGCATCAATACCGGCATTGTATTCCGTTGTTGTTTCCCATTTCAGGTTATTATTGCCGAGATTAGTATACTTAATAGTTGGCACACCATTGTATCTAACAGATTCCGTGTCAATCGAAAATTCATCAAATCCGATTTCCTGATTGCCGGCAGTGCCGTAAGTCGCTCGAAATTTCAGCGAACTCAGCGTTGGTGCGAGCGGTTTTGCAAAATTCTCATCGCTCACATTCCACGAAAATCCGACAGAGGGAAAAAATCCCCACAGATTTCCTGCCGCAAAGCGCGTTGATTTATCGGCACGGTAGGTTGCCGTGAGGTTGTATTTCTCTAATAAAGTGTAGTTTACACGTCCGAGCAAAGAGTGCAGAATGCCATGTTTTGCTTTACGCAAAGTGGGATAAGGCTCGCCCGTATCAAATTTTTCAAATTTTTCTAAATGGTCGGCACTGCTGAGTATGAGATTGGTGTTAGTTGTTTGATTCGTATATCCGCCCAATAAATCGATGTAATGGGCAGGCGAAAGTTGCTTGGTGTAGGTCAGCAGATATTCCGATTGATTCACAACCGTCTGCCGGTTGCCAACAGAGCCTCGTCCCTGTATATCATCGGCAAAGCCGAGCGCGGAAGTAACAGGGGCAAAAAAGTTTTGCGTAATGTAGTTGACATTGGTCCCTGCACTGAATTTCACCGCCAAACCATCAATGTACGGTATTTTATATTTGGCATAAAAATTACCCAACAGCGAAGTGCTAAGTGTTTGTCCTATACTGTTTTCCAAGTCCGACACCGGATTTACAGCCCTGCCGGAATAATTGAGATTTTGATTTAATTCAAACGGATTATAGTAATTGTAATTGCCTGTGGCATCGTGTATTGGCAACACGGGCGGCATAAACAGCGCATACACCATTGAATTGGTGATACCCGCAGCGAGAGGAGTACCGTTGCCTTTGGAGTCACCGGAACTCATAGTTGTAAGGGCATCCTGCGTACTTCTGTCGGCAGAAGCCGTAATACCAACGGAAAGGTTGGATGATAATTCTTTATCCAGGTTGATTCTCCCGCTGAAACGTTCAAATCCGGAATTGATGATAATTCCTTGCTGGTCAGTGTACTTGCCGGACAAGAGGTAACGGGTTTTGTCATCGCCTCCACTGACGGACAATTCGTGCGTTTGAGTAGAGCCGGTTCGCAACACGGCATCCTGCCAATCGGTAGCGGTAATCAATCCTTTCAGTTTAGAGTCAGTCCAAGTGTCATTATGAAACTCATCGCGATTTATCTTCGTCCACTGCTCTGCATTCATCAGGTTAATCTTTTTCGCCGATTTATCAATGCCAAGGGTATATTGATAGTGGATGGTGTTGCCGCCCTTTTTGCCTTTCTTAGTGGTCACGAGTATCACGCCATTGGCACCGCGCGAGCCGTAGATGGCTTTGGCGGACACGTCTTTCAGTATCTCAATGCTTTCGATGTCCGATGGATTGATGGATGCCAGCGGGTTGAGGCTGCTTTCGATGCCACCGATGCCGGCTTGTGTGGCTCCTTTTTCGCTGAAATAGATGAAGCCGTCTATCACGTAGAGCGGCTCGTTGCTGGCGTAGATGGAGTTGCCGCCGCGGATGCGAATTTCCGAGCCTGCGCCCGGCTGTCCCGATGTTTGCGTTACATTCACGCCCGAAATGGCACCGCCGAGCAAGCCGTCGATGGATATGGCTGATTGCTCCAACGCCACTTTCGACACCGAAGCCACCGACCCGGTCAGTTCTTTGCGCTTCTGCGTGCCATAACCAACCACGACCACCTCGCTCAACAAATTGCGCTCTTCGTGCAGAAAAATCTCCAGCGGCTCGGTGTATTCATACACATCAACCTCCAATGTTTTGTATCCCATGTAGCTGATAGTGAGCGTTGTAGGCAATTCTTTCGCTGTTACAGTGAATTTTCCAAACACGTCCGATGCAGTGCCGGTTTTATCGCTGACCACCGACACATTTGCCCCAATGATTTCCTCCTGCGTGGTGTCATCCACCACGCGACCGGAGATTTTGATGCTGCCCGTCTGCGCCACCGCAGGCACAGCAAAGGACATAGCTACCGCTAACAAAGAGATTTTTCTGTTCATTATTGTTTAATTTTGTGATTTCTTGAAACAGCCGCTGCTATTTTAATGCTGCGCCAATGCTTTTTTATCCGCATTCAGGAAGCCAAACTGATGATTATAGGCTTGTCCTTCGGTGGCTACCCAATGCAAGAATTGATTAGTTTGCGCATCCGGCGTGTGTGATGCCACGAATTGGATGCCTTCCACGGGGATGAGGTCGATGGTTTTTGTTTCCAACAGGTTAATCACCTTGTCCAAATTGGCTTCGGCAATCACTTCGCTGTATTCACGTTTCAAATCCAGGGGCAAGAGTGCGATGTTGGATTTCAATGTGCGCGAGTTGATGTCGTAAATGTAGCTTAAATTGTTGAAAGTCACACCCGTCTGGTCTTTTTGCACCGCATTGATGAGGTAGATTTCGTCGCCGGAAATCTTTTTGCCTCTCAATCTGGAGGGTTCGTAACCAAAGTGGTTGGCAAACGCATTTGCCACCGAAGAGGCATTCACGACCGAATAAATCGTGGCATTGTACTTGTCTTTTGCATCATCCTCGTCATAGTCGTCGTCCAGGATGTCTTTTTCAAAAAACAGCTCTTTAATGCGCTTGTTGTTCAACTTCTTTTTTTGAAGCGTACTCAGTACGGTGCTGTTTTTGCTCGCAATCGGCAACACAGCGTAGCGACCGATGGTGAACGCCTGCTGATTGTCAGTCTGCCCGTCTGACGCAAGCAACTGAATATCAACACTTTCGGCATCCACCGTTTTGTCGGCTACGGCGATTTTCACTTCCGGATTCACTTTGGAATACTCGGCTATCCACTTCTCCAACAGCGGAGTAGCAAATTTAACACTGCGGATGTAAATCACATCCTTTTCATTATTTTGTGCCAAAGCACCTGTTGTAAATGCAGCTACTGCTGCGATAAAAAATAACTTTTTCATTTTTAAATAAACTTTTAATTTGTAATAATCCGGTAGTCCTTGTGCCCTTTTGTCATTCCGTGCTCAACACGGAATCCTATTATTTCGGGAGAGTTTTGCGGTTCAAGCCCGCAACAGACTAACGTTTATTAACGTCGTAAATAAATAAATTGTAACCAAAAAATTTTTGAAAGTGTGCTTAGAGAAGCACGAAAGAACGTTGTGTTAAGAATCAACAACAACAGCAACAACAACAACAACAACACATTCGCATGACCATGCGGGAAGAAACGGAAGAACGGTTAAAACTTGCGGACGGCAATTGAAAACTGCCCACTAAACTGCCGAAGGAGATTTGATTCTTAAATCCCCGTCGCTGCGTACCTAAATGTGCGATTGTGTTCATAATTTTACTATTGAATTTTTAATTTCGGGTGCAAAGGTACAACAATTTTTTGAACTACCAAATTTTTTTGCAAGTTTTTTCAAAAAAAATTCAGAAAAAAGGCAAAATGCTGTCGAGATGCCGCTAAATACCCGATTTTTTTTTGAGGTGTTTTTTTGGGGGGCTACTGGGAATTGTGTGGAAAGATATTTTGTGGCTCTCCTTGTCCCGCATGGGACAGCACTTTATTAACCGTAGACTTCAGTCTACGGTATAAACAATGTGTCGTCCCATGCGGGACTTTGGGGTGTGGGCTCCGTCACATCCGTAGACTAAAGTCTACGGTTAATAAAGTGCTGTCCCTGCGGGACAAAAACTATGTGCCGTAACTCATAACTATTTCGTACCTTTGTGCGCAATTTTGACACTGTCGCCTGACAATTTGGCAGTTGATGACGAGTGGCACAAAAGTTGCACTATTTGCAACGAGAAACGACTCCGTTGGGGTCGAAAACTTTAATAAACAATTTAAAACAAATAAAGTTATGAGTAAAATTCATCCATTAGCAGACCGTGTGCTGGTCAAACCGGCAGCGGCAGAAGAGAAGACGGTTGGCGGGATTATCATCCCCGACTCCGCCAAAGAGAAGCCCCTCAAGGGCGCAGTAATCGCCGTAGGAACAGGCACCAAAGACGAACCAATGGTTCTGAAAGCCGGTGACAGCATTCTCTACGGCAAGTATGCCGGCACAGAAATCGAGCTGGACGGCGAACAGTTTCTAATCATGCGTCAATCAGACGTTTTAGCAACTATTTAATTCTTAATTTTTTAATTTCTAATTCTTAATTTATTATGGCAAAGGATATTAAATTTGACATTGATGCCCGCGATTTACTCAAAAAAGGAGTAGACGAGTTGGCAAACGCAGTGAAAGTAACACTTGGACCTAAGGGTCGCAACGTGATTATTGACAAAAAGTTTGGCGCGCCGCAAATCACGAAAGATGGTGTGACGGTGGCTAAGGAAATCGAACTCGACTGCCCCATTCAGAATATGGGTGCGCAGTTAGTGAAGGAAGTGGCTTCAAAAACCAACGACGATGCGGGCGACGGCACCACCACGGCTACCGTGCTGGCACAGTCCATCGTCACCGTGGGCGTGAAAAACGTGGCTTCGGGGGCTAATCCGATGGATTTGAAACGCGGCATCGACAAGGCTGTCGTGAAAGTGGTGGAATCGCTGAAAGCGCAGTCGCAGGAAATCAACAACGACTTCGTCAAAATCGAAAACGTGGCAAAAATCTCTGCCAACGGCGACGAAACCATCGGCGCACTGATTGCCGAAGCGATGAAAAAGGTGAAAACCGAAGGCGTCATCACCATCGAAGAGTCCAAAGGCATCGAAACCTACGTGGACGTGGTGGAAGGTATGCAATTCGACCGTGGATACATCTCGGCGTACTTTGTGACGAACACCGAAAAGATGGAAGCCGACCTCGACAATCCATACATATTAATATATGACAAGAAAATTTCGGCGTTGAAAGACATCCTGCCGATTTTGGAGCAGACCATACAGTCGGGTCGCCCGATGCTGATTATCGCCGAAGACATCGACTCCGAAGCGTTATCAACGTTGGTGGTCAACCGTTTGCGCGGTTCGTTGAAAATCTGCGCCGTAAAAGCTCCGGGCTTTGGCGACCGTCGCAAGGAGATGTTGGAAGACATCGCCATTTTGACAGGCGGCACGGTCATCTCCGAAGAAAGAGGCTTGAAATTGGAAGGCGCAACGGTAGATATGCTGGGCACCGCCGAAAAAGTGAACATCAGCAAAGACAATTCGACGATTGTGAACGGCGCGGGCGACAAAAAAGACATCGCAGCTCGCGTGGCGCAAATCAAGGCGCAAATCGAAACGACAACGTCTGACTACGACAGGGAAAAATTGCAGGAACGCTTGGCGAAATTAGCCGGTGGGGTGGCTGTGCTCTATGTTGGCGCACCGTCGGAAATCGAAATGAAGGAAAAGAAAGACCGCGTGGCCGATGCGTTGAGCGCGACTCGCGCAGCCGTTGCCGAAGGCACCGTGCCCGGCGGAGGCGTAGCCTACATCCGTGCAGCAGCCGCTTTGGAAGGCTTCAAGGGCGCAAATGACGATGAAACGACCGGTGTCGAAATCGTGAAACGTGCGATTGAGGAGCCGCTTCGTCAAATCGTTGCCAATGCGGGCAAGGAAGGTGCCGTGGTGGTGCAAAAAGTGAAGGAAGGCAAAGGTGATTTCGGCTACAACGCCCGCACCGATACCTACGAAAACCTCTGCAAGGTGGGCGTCATCGACCCCACGAAGGTGACGCGCGTGGCGTTGGAAAATGCTGCCTCCATCGCCGGTATGTTCCTGACCACCGAGTGTGTGATTACGGACAAAAAAGAAGAACATCCCGCCCCCGCCATGCCAATGGGCGGCGGCATGGGCGGTATGATGTAAAATTATGCCGGAAAAGTTGCTTCCAGAGTTACCCATGGCTCAAAATTGGGGCTTCGTCCTCTTCCTAATCTGCTTTCTTATTAGCATGCAGTTATTAGGAAGAGGGCGGAAGCTCTTTTCTGCTATGCTGGAAAGTCTGTTTCGTCGGCGTAGTCGGTCAAGTATTTTCTATGAAAACATTCAGCGCGATTTTTCCAGCAAATTTTTGCTGACGATTCAAACCGTTTTGCTGTTTTCCGTTTTTGTTTTTTGCATCGTTTCTCACAATGCCGATGAATTGTTGTCCGTTTCACAATTTTTTGAGATGATTAGCATCACATCGGCTGTTTTCGGCTGTTTTGTCGTGCTCAAATTTGTACTTAATTTCGTTATGGGGGCGATTTTTTTTAGAAACGACCAAGTTAATTTGTTTCATCAAGCCCTTTTCTCAATCGTTTCATTGCTGGGGTTGCTCATCTTCATCCCCACATTGCTGATGTTTTATGTCGAAGAAGCCTACACTATTTGCCTCTATTTCAACATAATATGCTTCGTATTAGTGGAGTTATTAATCACTTACAAAATATTCACCACCTTTTTTAACAAAGCCTATTTCATATTCTATTTCATAGCCTACTTCTGCATCATGGAAGTGGTGCCCCTATATATAGCCTACAAAACCCTCCTGGAGCTATTTCTCAATATACTTTGAATGATGAACAATCAAAAGAGACAAGTTTCAGTTTGCAAAATAATAGCATTTTGAAAAAAAATCAAAAAAAAGATGATATTACTTGTTTTGTATTGAAAAATATACTATCTTTGCAGCCGATTATTGAGTATCTATTGAAAATGCGGATGATTATTCGTAAAAATAGTGCAAAGTTATCATGTAATAAGTGATTAGAATAATTAATAGTTTAATAATTTAATAATGTAATTTTATGGACGAGTTAGAAAAAATTCGGAGAAGAAGGGTCGAGGAACATCGGCAAGGAGATGTGAGAAGAGCGTGTGAACGGGCTGCGGTTTCTACCACAGTCTTTCAGTCAGCTTTGCGTAAGAAACGGATTGATGATTTGACCGACAAGGAAATGAAGGTCATCATCCAGTTCAAGGAAGTGTTGGACGAGCGCATCGTCAAGCACCAGGAGTTGCGAGAGATGCTTTAATCTGCAAATAATGAAAATTATGAGTAAATTAGCATTGACAACGGCATTGGTCTGTTTGTGTATTTCCGGTGCAGCACAGGATATTCAGTTGCCCGCCCCCAACAAAACGGGTGGAAAACCCCTGATGGAAGCCTTGAGCGCACGTCAAACGAATCGCGACTTTTCCGACAAGGAGTTGAGTCTGCAAACGCTATCCGATTTGGTTTGGGCGGCTTACGGGTTCAATCGTGAGTCCAAAAGGACGGTTCCTTCTTCGCAAAACAAGCAGGAAATCGACCTTTATGTTTCGTTGAAATCCGGCATCTATTTGTACGATGCCAAAGCGCAAAAGCTGATTTTGAAAGTGGAAGGCAACCATCAGGCGCAAACCGGCAGACAGGACTTTGTGGCAGTGGCTCCCGTCAATTTTGTGTTCGTGGCAAACTTAGACAAAGCGTCTAATCGCGATGCAGCCTTGACGGATTGCGGATTTATTTCGCAGAACATCTACCTTTTCAGTGCATCTGAAGGTCTGATTAGTGTGGTGCGCGGCTTCTATGAGAAGGCTGAGTTGCACAAATTACTGAGTTTGAACGCAAATCAGGAAGTGCTTCTGACACAAACCGTAGGCTACCGAAAGTAGTCTACAGGCAGTTTTAATACTGCAATGAGATAGAATCTACCGCCGTTCTTCCGGAACGCGCGGTGATTTTATTTTATGACTATCCGCAATTATACCACTTGGCGTTCGCTCCTTGTCCCGCAGGGACAGCACTTTATTAACCGTAGACTTTAGTCTACGGTATAAACAATGTGTCGTCCCATGCGGGACTTTGGGGTGTGGGCTCCGTCACATCCGTAGACTAAAGTCTACGGTTAATAAAGTGCTGTCCCTGCGGGACAAAAACCGGAAACTGCTTGCAGGGAACGCTATTTAGAGTTTGTCCATACAGTCCGTCTTTTATATTTTTTGAAGGACTTCGTCCCCTTCAAACTTCTCGTACACAGACAAAATGAGACCGTTTTTTGTCATATTTTGAGTTCATCTGCCCCCAAAACATTTTTTGACCCCATTTTTTGACTTTTTTGAGCTGTCAAGACATAATCCACCCCTTTGAGTTTGTTAATATTCTGATTATCAGCTGTTTATATAGACAATATGACTTTGGCAGTCATCACTCTAATATTGTATGCAATGACACTCCAAAGCACCTTTTGTGCAAAATGCGCTTGCCCTTTCCAGTTGCATCGAAACAAATCATAGCCCCGTTTGACGTTCGAAATAACCGCTTCCATACCGCTACGCCACTTTTTCAAGCGCGTTTCCATGTTTTTGCTGCTCACTACGTTCCGTAAACTTCCTACTATCTTGTTGAACACAACGTTCCTAATCCCCTTACTCAGAGCATATTCCATGTTGGATTTGGAGGCATAACCGCCATCGGTAGCACTGTCGCGAGGGACTATGCCATAATCTTTTATCACCTTGTCAACCATCCCTTGATAAAGAGAACTGTCTGCCGGATTGCCCAGACATACGTCACAGCCCAATATCAGGTTGCTTCGCCCGGATGCCAAATCTACTTTGTGTCCAAACTGCACTTCGCGTTGCCCTTTCACAATGATGTCGGTATGCTGTTCGTAAATGGAAAATATTTTTTCAGCATTGGAAACCGTTTCTCCCTTAATTTCATGCCGTTGCGTCATATCGTAAACCTGTCGCATCACAAACACAAAAAATTCCAATTGTGATAACAAAGCAAATGCTGCGGGTGTTACATTATATATGTCCTTTTTTTTTACTACGTTTGATACTTGATTGATGCATTTGGTAAACGTAATAAGCTGTCTTCTAAACAATTCTGTGCGTTTATCAAGAGCTTCTGTTGCCGTTTCCGGTGAAGCTTTTTTCTTACTTTTTTTACTTGATTTTGTGTTGTTTATCAGAAAGTAAGTCCTTTTAGCATTTTTCCTATAGTCCCTAAAATTAGCTACTTGTACTTCTTCATTCAATTGCGTAAGCAACCGATGACTTTCTTTGATGCAATCCCAAATCAATGAATTATTCGTTGGATAATGAATATTTGTTTCAACTACTGTGCTATCCTGACGCAATTTTTGTACATCTTCTAAGCCTTCAGATATAGCTATCTTGTTGATCTCTACCAATAACTTCTCCAAACTATCTGCTGTAATTTTCGATATATACTTCTGGTACACCTGAAAACTATACGGACGTAATGAGTCTATCTTAAGAAACTGTTCGCAAATGCGCGAATCTTCTTGTGCCTCCTCTAACTCCCTGTAATCCAAACCCTTAACCTCCTTATATATCGCAGCTCGCATAATCTGTTCTACACTTGGCATATCTTGGCGACCAAATTTGCTCAATTTACACCCTTTCACTACATCTGCCTCAACGAGCTTGATCAACTCAGGATGAAGCTCTAAAATCGTGTCAAACAGCCCTAATTCAGGGTTCTTTGCCCAATTCGCACTCTCAAATTTCAGCCGTAACGGCTCGAATAATTGCATTTTCATGCCGCAAAAGTAATATTTTTTTTGATACTTAAAACTTTTACTGTCTGATATTTATAATTTATGGACAGACACTATTTAGTGGTATGATTGCGGATAATCATTACTTTTATCATACCAAACCCAGCCTTTCTGCACGAATATCATCCGCAGTGCCGGTGTAACCGGAAATTATTCCGGTTAATTCTTTTACAACATCTCTACGCGAATTGGGGCGGGCAACTGGCGCATTATACGCTTCCAATGCCTTTTCGAGCACAATCATCGCCTTTTGCAAATCCTCTTTTTGGAGGACGTATGCCATGCGCACCTCGTTTTTGCCATGCCCCGGAGTGGTGTAAAAGCCGGATGCCGGTGCCATGAAGATGGTTTGTCCCTCGTATTCAAAGTCGGAGAGGCACCAGGCGCAAAATTTGTCGGCATCATCGACCGGCAAGCGCGCCACCGTGTAAAACGCGCCCATGGGGATTGGGGAATAGACACCCGGAATTTTGTTCAGGCTGTCAATCAGGAAGTTGCGGCGGTCGAGATATTCCTCATATACATCGCGGAGGTATTCTTCCGACACGCCTAAGGAGGCTTCTGCCACGATTTGTCCCAGCAGCGGCGGACTCAGTCGCGCCTGACAGAGCTTCATCACCGTGCTGCGTAGCTCTTTGTTTTTCGTTATCAACATCCCTTCGCGGATGCCACATTCGCTGTATCGTTTTGACACAGAGTCTATTAGCACCACATTTTGCTCAATCCCCACCAGATGCAGGGCACTGATGTAAGGCGAGCCGGTGTAGATAAATTCGCGGTAAACCTCGTCCGAGAACAGGTACAAGTCGTGTTTTTTGACCAAATCGCGAATCTGATTCATCTCCGAGCGGGAGTACAAATAGCCGGTCGGATTGTTGGGGTTGCAAATCAAAATCCCCTTCGTGCGCTCGTTAATCAACGCCTCAAACTGCTCCACAGGCGGCAATGCAAAGCCTGTTTCAATGCTCGCAGGCACCGGACGAATAACAGCACCCGCCGAAACAGCAAACGCCATATAATTAGCATACGCCGGCTCAGGCACAATAATCTCGTCTCCCGGATTGAGGCAAGCCAAAAAAGCAAACAAAACAGCCTCCGAACCACCCGTAGTCACGATAATGTCATCGGCACTGACATTGATTTTGAACTTGGAATAATACCCCACCAACTTTTCGCGAAAACTGCGAAAGCCGTCACTCGGAGTGTATTCCAATATCTTACGGTCTAACTTGCGCACAGCCTCCAGCCCAATTTCCGGCGTAGGAATATCCGGCTGCCCGATATTCAAATGATAAACAGTAAGTCCGCGTGCCTTGGCAGAATCCGACAAAGGCACCAATTTCCGAATAGGAGAAGCGGGCATTTCAGCACCGCGTTGCGATATTTTAGGCATCTCTTTTTGAGTTAATTCGTGATTTTATTTACAATCCATTTTCCCACTTCTGACGTTTTGTAGGCTTTTTTGCCTTCGGCAATGTCTTCCGTGACTATGCCTGCTGCCATGCTATCTGTTACGGCATCGCGGATGGCTTTGCCCTCTGCTTTGAGGTCGAAGGCGTATTCAAACATCAGGGCTGCCGAGAGGATGGTTGCCAGCGGGTTGGCGATGTCTTTGCCTGCTGCCTGCGGATAGGAGCCGTGGATTGGCTCAAACACGGAGGTGTGCACGCCAATTGATGCTGAGGGTAGCATTCCCAGCGAGCCGGTGATGACTGAGGCCTCGTCTGTCAGGATGTCGCCAAACATGTTTTCCGTCACAATTACGTCGAAATGTTTGGGTCCGCGCACAATTTGCATGGCGGCATTATCGACAAACATGTATTCGGTTGCCACTTCGGGGAATTCTTTTTCGAGGCGTTGCGACACTTGCCTCCACAGGCGCGACGTGCATAGCACATTGGCTTTGTCCACGATGCAGAGGCGTTTGTTGCGCTTCATCGCATAGTCGTAAGCCAAACGCACGATGCGCTCAATCTCGGCAACGGTGTAAACACAAGTGTCATAAGCCGTTAGCCCGTCCTCGCTCCGCCCCTGCGGACGACCGAAGTAGATGCCACCCGTGAGTTCGCGGATGCACATAAAGTCCGCGCCATCAACAAGTTCCGCACGCAAAGGCGACTGATGCACTAATGACGGAAAAGTAGTTACCGGACGAATATTGGCATACAAGCCAAGTTTTTGACGCATCGCCAGCAACCCCTGCTCCGGACGCACCTTAGCCGCAGGATTGTTGTCATACTTAGGCGACCCAATCGCCCCAAACAGCACCGCATCCGACTCCATGCAAAGCGCGTGCGTATCACTCGGGTAAGGGTCGCCCACCGCATCAATGGCACACGCCCCCACAAGGGCAGATTTGTATTCCAACTCGTGTCCAAACCGTTTGCACACCGCTTTTGTCACGTCAAGGGCTTGCCCAACAATTTCGGGACCAATGCCGTCACCACTTAACACTGCAATTTTTAATTTCATATTATTTTTATTTGTGACTTATTTACATGTTTATTCCATCGGGCAAGTTTACAATCAATAGCTAATCCATCATTCAAAACAATGACATCCAAGTGCCATATTTTAATATGACTTTTTAATTGCTGCACCAGAGCATCTCTAATCGGTGGTAGCCATTCAGTTTTGTGCCCATTAATTACTAAGACGTTTATAATTTTGACTTTAGAATAATCAATAATCCTAAAATTATTCGGCAGTTCTGATTTTAAATCAATGATTCTATTCATGATGACTGAAAAAAGCACATCATTTGAATGAGAAAATTTTTCAGCGATGTCTTCAATAAATTTGTCAAAATCCTCATTATTACCCGGTTGTGGTGAACTCGACTTTGCTTCAACAAATAAAACTTCATGTTCATTTTTTCGTAGCACAAATTCAACCGTTTTTATATTATCGCCTAACTCACGGTAAATTTCAGCCGTTTCTGCATGAAAAAAATCTGCTATTTCGTAATCACCAAAGTAAAGACCGGATTCTTCGATATAAGTAGTCATGATTTCATTACCTTTTTTACTTCTTCCTTATACAACTTTACTTGCTCTGCGGTTAAAAAATTTGGTTCCAGCAAACCAAATTTTTCACTTTTATCTGCTTTGATTTGTTCTCCATTTTTGTACAGCGAATAAAACATTACACTGTCGTTATCTTTGCGTTTCACATCAAAGTAACTCGCAAGTATTTCGCTATGAGTGGCGAGAAAAATTTGCACGCCACCACGCTGGAGTTCGAGGAGAATTTCAACAAGCACAGACATCAGTTCAGGGTTTATGCTTGCTTCGGGTTCATCCCAGAATAATACACTACCATTTTCAAGTAAGCCGTTGCGAAGTAATTTCCACAACAAGCCAAATTTCTGATAACCACTGGCTTCGAGCGAAAAGGGTATTTTCCGTCCATCGGCTTTGACAGTAAAAAAAGTGTCATTTTCATAGACTACCTCGCCCATAATGACAGATTTTATTTTATCAAGCAGTTTTGAAACGTTAGGAGTAATTTCGTGAGTTTCGCCTAATTCGGCTTTCGAGAGTATATCTATCTGCGTTTTATCGAATGGAATTTGACGCTCTCGCTCCAATGCCAAAAACCCTTTTGAGTGCTGAAGCATTTCGGTAACAGGAATAAATACACTTTGCACTTTCTGTTTGCACCATTGAGATAATGCAGTGTTTTTGAGTTTGTTTTCACCAATTTCTGTTAGACGAATGGATGACATATCATCAGATACAAAAGCCTCTAACGCAGGGTAGTCACTGCTTATTGTGTTGCTGAATAGTTTGATGGTAGAAATGAATTTTTTATCCCCGCCTGTATCAGCTTGTGTGACCATAAAATAGTCGTTGAGAGTAAAAATAGTCCTGTATGGTGTTTCTGCGTTACGATTAAGTTGAAGAGCATTGTGCTCCAAGACACTTTTATTTGAAAATTCGCAAGCCCAATACAGCACTTTTAGTAGCGTGGTTTTCCCCGTACCATTACCTCCAATGAGAACATTCACACCGGAACTAAAGTCTGTAGCAAACTCGCCCTTAAACACCAAAAAATCTTTTATATTCACTCGACTTATTGCCATATATGTATCTGTTAGAATGCAAAATTACATTTTTTCAACCGTTTGCTGACACCGTTAACTCCCTTTCAAACTTAATATACCGCGGCGTAGAAGGCACATAGTCGGACACATCCCACAGCCCGCTGGTAATCATCAAATCGGCACTGTATCTGTTGCAGGCTATTGGGACGTTGTGCACGCGGCACTGCCTTAGCAACATTTGGATGTCGGCTTCGTGCGGTTGCGGGTTCAGGTCGTCAATCAGGAAGACTGCCAGATTTATTTCGTGGCGCACCACCATGGCGGCGATTTCTGCATCGCCGCCCAGCGGACCGGAGTGCATACATATTACCTCTGCGTGAATGTCCTTTTCTGCAAATGCTTCTTTAATCAGGCTGCCTGTCGTTCCGGTGCACACCATTTGGTGTTGCGACAGCATATCGGCATTGAAAACCGCCCATTCTACCATGTCAGCCTTTCGCTGGTCGTGCGCCACAAGGGCGATTGTGAGTCTTTTATTCATAAATTTTCTAAAATTAGTTCGCAAAGGTACAAAATAAATGCGAATTGTCGTAAAAAAACACTACTTTTGCACGCGGAAAGTTTTGATAATGACAAAAAAAATGAAAAAGTTGAATTGTAAGACAGGGGCACTTTTGTTGTTTGGGGGGTGTGTGACGATGGTTTCGTGCCTTGATGATGGCACCTCGACCACCGAATATTTGAATCTTGAGAACGCGCAAATTCTCACCTTCTCGTTGGCTCACGACTCATTGTCGGTCTTGACAGCCGCCAAATTTAGCATCGACCAAGTTACCGGCGAGGTTTACAACCACGATTCGTTGCCTTTCGGGACGCCTTTTTTTCAGCAATCCCTGATAGAACGAGACAGCATTCGGGTGAAAGTGACCTACACTTCGGTGTCGGGTTATGCGGTGATGCTGACTGTGGATAGCATGTGGGTCGCTTCGGACGATTCGTTGACCGTTGCGCTCAACAACACGACCGGTTTTAATATGTATTCGCTGGATGGGACTACGATTAAACATTATACCTTGTCGGTGAATGTGCATCGGATAGACCCGGATTCTGTTCAGTATGAGCGAGTTTCGCTGAGCGATGTGCCGCCTGCACCAACACTACCACTACCAACATTCACTTTGCCTAATCCACTGCCGGATAATTTTCCTACTTCCGATTATGACACCATATATATGCAGTCTGGTATTGTTGAACAAATTATGCTGGTCGGTGGAAATTCAACTGCCAGTTACAATACCGTCTGGGCTAAGCAGGACACAACTTGGGCAGAACTTTCCAAAAACTCAAAAGCACCGTTGCCAAAAATCAACGGCGGCAATGCTTTTATATATAATGGTGAAATCTGGTTTATCAACGGGCAATATTTGGACACCAGCTATAACAGGCAGGTTTGGTATTCTGTTGATAGAGGTATGACGTGGAAAACGAAGCCCTCAAAGGCGAATGTACCGGTTGATATTAAAGATGCTGAGGTAAGAGTGGACGAGGACGGGCGATATTTTTACATTATCAAGGGGGCTGATGTTTGGCGGGCGGCGTTAAATTCGCGATTATGACAAAAGTACAATTTTGAAACGATTTTTACGTTATACTTCGGGAGATTGCGGGGTCAAGCCCGCAATGACACAATGGAAGATAAAATGAAAACAGTTTCAAAAATAATGATAAGCCTGTTTTTGGCAGGGACTTGTGTAGCGGCGGTTGCACAGGAATATAAATATGAAATTGGAGGTGCGGCAGGTGTAGCAAATTATATGGGCGATGCCAACATGAACGATATGTTTCTCAATTTCAACCCCGCAATAGGGGTCGTTTTTAGGGAGAATTTGAATTTTAGATGGTCAATGGCGGCAGATTTGCTGCTCGGACGGGTGAACGGCGACACAAAAAATGTTAAAAATGTTTTCCCATACGATGCACAGACAAGTTTTGAACGCATATTTGTGGAATTGGGAGGACACATAGAGTTTAATTTTGTGCCTTACAGCGACAAATACGAGTATCTGAACACCAGTCCGATTACGCCCTACATCTTCGCCGGATTGGGCTTGACGTACGCAAGCGGTACAGACAGGTTCTTTGGTTTCCAAGTACCTCTGGGTTTGGGGTTGCGATACAAACTGATGAACAGGTTGAATTTAGGATTGGAAGTGGCAGTGCATCAATTGTTTAGCGACGATTTTGATACACCGGACAAGAGAGAAAAATTTAATTTGAATGACCCGTACAAAACAAGCGAAGGGACATTCAAAAACAACGATAGTTACAACACAGTCCTCTTCACCATCACATGGGACATAGGACTGAGAACAAATGGATGCTGCGAACCATAGCAGTTACCAGTTACCAGTTACCAATTAGGTAGTTGATAATTGGGTAATTGAAAATTGGTAATTGGTAAATTGGTAATTGAAAATGGATAACTGGTAACTGGTAACTGGTAACTGATAAGAATATGAGTGATATACAACGACTTCCGAAGCATGTTGCCATCATAATGGATGGGAACGGACGCTGGGCACAACAACGCGCGCTTGACCGCTATGAGGGTCATCGCGAAGGGGTTGTGTCGGTGCGCAAAGTGGTGGAGGCTGCTGTTGAAATTGGTGTTAAGTACCTGACACTCTACACGTTCTCGACCGAAAACTGGAACCGTCCGCAAGCCGAAGTGGATGCGCTGATGGAGTTGGTGGTGATTGCGGTGCAGCGCGAAACGGAAGATTTGATGAAAAACGGCGTGTCGCTACGCGTGATTGGCGATTTGAGCCGCCTGCCGCAACGCACGCGCGACAATTTGCAGGACTGTATCGACAAAACAGCCGGCAACACCGCCCTGGTTTTGACACTCGCCTTGAGCTATTCCTCCCGCTGGGAGATTGCCAATGCCGCCAAAATGATGGCAACAGAGGTGCAGCAAGGCAGGTTGACATTGGACGAAATAACGAAAGAGAATTTCCCTGACTACCTGTGTACAAAACAGATGCCTGACCCTGATTTGCTGATTCGCACAGGAGGCGAACAGCGCATCAGCAATTACCTGCTGTGGCAATTAGCCTACGCAGAGCTGTATTTCACAGACATCTACTGGCCGGATTTTCGCGCCGACCGGTTTAAGGAAGCAATTGCAGATTTTCAAACCCGCGAAAGGCGGTTTGGGAAGACGAGTGAGCAAATAGAAAATGTAAATAATTGCAAATGAAGAATATACTTAGAATAGTTTTCAGGGGATTGCGGGTCAAGCCCGCAATGACAGCGGTGTTGCTGTTCGTAGGGGCGACTTTTGCGGTCGCACAAAACGATGTTGCTCAAAATGACACGATTGTGCAGGATAAGGTTGCCCAAGACACTGCCACGCACGAGGTGCCCGAAATCAAATACACGTTGAGCGGCTCTAAAAAATACACCATTGCCGATATTAAGGTGTCGGGCGTGGAGAACTATGGCTATCAGGATTATGTGCTGGTGGGCATTTCGGGCTTGGCTGTGGGGGAGAAGGTGAAGGTGCCGGGGGAGGAGCTTTCGGCTGCTCAGAAGGCATTTTGGAAGACGGGCTTGTTTTCGGATGTGACAATTTTAGCCTCTCGGTTGAGCGAGGATAGTGTGTGGCTGTCGGTTCAGCTCAAGCCCAATCCTATCATTTCCAGCGTGGTGTTTCATGGCGTGAAAAAGGGTGAGCGGGAGGAATTGGAGCCTTACGTGGGTGTTTTTCGGGGGCAGCAAATCACGCCTAATATTCTCAATCGCATACGCAAGCGCACGAAAGATTTTTTTGAGAAGAAAAGTTTTAACAATTCCACGGTTGAAATTCAGCAGAAACCGGATGTGTCTAACCCCGGCAAAATCATTTTGGACATCACCGTTGATAAGAAGGAAAAAATCAAAATTCGCAAGGTGCATATTCTTGGCAACGATGCGATTAAGGCTTCCGACATACGAATTGCGATGAAAAAGACCAATTACCCTGTGTTTGGGAAACGCATGCCGTTCAAGGAATTTACGCGTAAGTGGCTGCGTTCCACCAAGTTCAATCGCGAGAATTATACCGAAGATTTGGGCAATATCGTTGCCAAATACAACGAATCCGGCTTCCGTGATGCCCGTATTGTGGCAGACAGCGTGGCTCCGGTGTTGGATAAAAAGGGTGATGTGTCTAAAAAAGTGGATGTGTTCGTCACCGTGGAGGAAGGTCACAAATACTTCCTGCGCGATGTGAAGTGGATAGGCAACACGGTTTACCCGACAGAGGGGCTGAGCCGTGTGCTGGATATGAAGTCGGGCGATGTCTATAATCAGAAGAAATTGAACGACAAGCTGATGGCTGATGATGAGTCTATTGGCAATTCGTATTACAATCAGGGCTATATATTCGCGAATCCCGATGCAGTGGAGGTGCAGATTGAAAATGATTCGATTGACTTGGAAATTCGCATCACGGAAGGTGTGCAAGCCACCATCAACCGAGTCAATATCACAGGCAACGATGTGGTGTATGAAGACGTTATCCGCCGCGAATTAACCACAAAGCCCGGGCAACTTTACAGCAAAGATGCGGTGATAGAATCGTATCGTATGTTGGGAAATATGAAGCATTTCGATATGGAGGCACCCGATATAGTTCAGCAAGTGCCTGACGCGCAAAGCGGTACAATGGATTTGACCTACAATCTGACCACCAAAGGCAGCGACCAAGTCGAATTTTCGTTAGGATATGGGCAAACCGGCATTGTGGGGCGTGTAGGTTTATCTTTTAACAACTTTTCCATTAAAAATTTGCTATATCCAAGTGCGCACAAAGGCATTTTCCCGCGAGGCGACGGGCAAACATTGTCCATCAGTGGGCAAACCAACGGGCGGTATTATCAATCTTACAGCATTTCATTTATGGAACCCTGGCTCGGCAGCAAGCGACCTAACGGGCTGTCAGTCAGCGCGTTCTATATGAGGCAAACCGGCGTGGATTCGCGTTCATACACGAACAGCATGTATGGTTACGGCGGCTACGGCTACGGCAGCGGCTATGGCAGTGGTTACGGCTACAGCGATTTGGCTTATGACGACAATACATCCATGGAAATACTTGGCATGTCTGTTGGTCACAGTCGCCGGTTGAATTGGCCCGATATGTATTTCACCTTGTCGGCAGAGCTTGGCTATCAGCGTTATATAATGCACAACTGGCAGTATTTTGTGGTGCAAAACGGTAATGCCAATGAATTTTCGTTGGGCTTGACTTTGGGGCGCAGTTCAATAGACAATCAGCTCTACACACGTTCAGGTTCCACTTTTTCGCTGTCGGTGAATGGCACGCCGCCCTATTCATTGTTTGACAACACCGATTATGCTTCGATGGAGAGATATAACCCCGCCATGTTCAAATGGATTGAATATTACAAGGTGAAATTCAAAAGTAAGATATTCATTCCGCTGGCGAAGTTGCCTATCAACAACGGTCCGAAGCGGACACCGGTAGTCATGGGTCGCCTCGAATACGGTTTCTTAAATTCCTATAACACAAACAAATACAATCCGTTCCAAACATTCTACATGGGTGGCGACGGGATGACCGGCTACTCCACGATGTATGCCAACGAAACCGTCGGCTTGCGTGGCTACGAGGGCGGTTCGCTCACCCCCAATCAGGACGGCTATGCCTACACGCGCCTGAGTTTGGAGTTGCGCTACCCGTTCATGCTCGAACAGTCGGCAACGATTTACGGTTTAGCGTTCATGGAAGCGGGCAATGCGTGGTCGCAAACGAAGTTTTTCAACCCCTTCGATTTGAAACGCTCGGCAGGCATAGGAGTCCGCATCTTCCTCCCGATGATAGGGCTGATGGGGCTGGATTGGGCGTATGGTTTCGACCGCCCAACCCCCTCGAGCAATATCTCAGGGTCGCAAATTCATTTCATACTTGGGCAAGAGTTTTAATTATGAATATAGAGATAATTCCTGCGATAGATATTTTGGATGGCAAGTGTGTGCGGCTTGCTAAGGGCGATTATGCGCAGAAGACGGTGTATAATGAAGACCCGTTGGAGGTTGCCAAAATGTTTGAAGCCCACGGTATTCGCCGCCTGCATGTGGTGGATTTGGATGGTGCCAAGGCGCAACACATTGTCAATTTTGATGTGCTGGAGCGGCTTGCAACGCACACTTCGCTGGTTATTGATTTTGGCGGCGGGCTGAAATCGGGCTTCGACCTCAATGTGGCATTCGACTGTGGGGCGCAGATGGTGACCGGAGGCAGTATCGCCGTAAACAATCCGGAGTTGTTTCAACGCTGGATAGACAAGTTCGGTGCCGACAAAATCATTCTGGGAGCCGACTGTCGCGACAATAAAGTGTCTGTAACGGGCTGGACGGAAGACAGCAACGAAGAAATTCTCCCCTTCATCGAAAAATGGCGCAAGCAAGGCATTTCCAAAGTCATTTGCACCGATATTAGTTGCGACGGGATGCTGACGGGTCCCAATATTGACCTTTACAAACAGATTTTGGCTGCCAATGCAGAATGTCATTTGATAGCCAGCGGCGGCGTTTCGTGCATTGAAGATGTGCAGAAATTGGATGCTGCGCATATTCCGGGGGTGATTATTGGGAAAGCGATTTATGAGGGGAAAATTACATTGAAGGAATTGGTGAAATAGCATTTATTTTGAGAAAAATTCTCAAAATAAAGCGAAAAAAGTGATTTGCTTCCAAAAAAAACATTATCTTTGCGGAATAATTTCAAAGGCAATAATATGATAATTAAATTTACTGTTGGGAATTTTCTTTCGTTTAATGAACGAAGAACACTCGATTTTGAGGCGCAAGGCATTTCGGAATTGAAACAAAATGTGATTTCGAGCCATAACCTTCTGCGGTCGATTGTTGTCTATGGGGCTAATTCAAGTGGGAAAAGCAATTTGATTAAAGCGTTACATCTGATGCGTGATTTGGTTTTAAACTCGGTAAAATTAAACGATTCCGACGAATTAGAGTTTACTCCATTTTTGCTTTCTGCAGAGAATAAAAATACGCCTACTTTTTTTGAAGTTATCTTCATTAAGGAAAACAAGAAATTCCGATATGGCTTTGAATATAGCCAAACAAAAATTGTAAATGAATGGCTTTTTACCGGCAAAAGTTCCAAGACAGAAAAGGCTCTTTTCATAAGAACTCAAGAAGGAATAGGTGTTTCAGCCCAATTTGAAGAAGGACAGGGAAAAGAAGAAGCAACGAATGATAATCGGCTTTTTATTTCGTTGGTTGCCCAACTTGGAGGAGTTATTTCAAAGCAAATAATGGAATGTTTTAGGAATTATGCGGTCTTATCCGGCGTTACTCATAAGGATTACAGTAGATTTTCATTAAATATGCTTCGCAAAAAGTTAGCAGGCAGCAAAGAATCTTTGTCACTCTTTCAAACACTAAAATTAGGCTTTAAAGATGTCCAAATTATTGAATCTGAATTTACGCCAACAGACTTGCCTAAATCAATACCTAAGAACATGAAAGATAAACTTGCTAAAGAGATGCCCGGCGCAACGATTATTGCCCTTAAGACCATCCATAATAAATATGATAAAAATGGAAAAATAACAGATACTGTTTTATTAGATAGCGTGGAAAATGAATCCGAAGGAACAAAAAAGATAATGGATTTATCAGGTCCGATCTTTGACACATTACTATTGGGTAATGTATTGATAATTGATGAGTTGGATTCAAAATTGCATCCGTTAATTACCATTCAGATAGTCAATTTGTTTAATGACCCGCAAACAAACCCTAACAACGCACAGCTCTTGTTTGCTACGCACGACACAAATTTGTTAAATGCAGATTTGTTTAGACGCGACCAAGTTTGGTTTACTGAAAAAGATGACAGAGAG
The DNA here is from genome assembly GCA_001417715.1 of Candidatus Symbiothrix dinenymphae. Lineage (GTDB taxonomy): Bacteria > Bacteroidota > Bacteroidia > Bacteroidales > Azobacteroidaceae > Azobacteroides > Azobacteroides dinenymphae. The sequence continues at coordinate 64,880 of BBRT01000208.1, read as the reverse complement.
CAAACTGATTTGTATTCTCTTTATGATTTCAATTTACCTGATGGTTCTAAAGTCAGAAATGATGCCAATCTTGAGAAAAATTACATTCGGGGCAGATACGGAGCTATTCCTTTTATTACCAATTAAAAACCGAACAATATGGCAAGAGTGATAAAAATTGATAATGCTTTACAGAAAAAGTTTGCATATAAAAGCAATAAAAAGAAAGCGAGCAGAGATGTAAGAGTCTTTTTTCTAATTGTTTGTGAGGGCGAAAAAACGGAGCCAAACTATTTCAAAAGTTTTCCAAAGCAGATTGGCAATATTGTTTTGGATGTAAAATGTGACGGAGGAGGAATAAGTACGCTTAAAGTTGTAGAAAAAGCCATCAAACTGAGGGATAAGTCAGTGCAAAAATATGACAGAGTATGGGCAGTGTTTGATAAGGACAATTTCAAGCCTAATGCGTTTAACAGTGCGATTCTAAAGGCAAAAACCCATAATATTGGTTGTGCTTGGAGTAATGAAGCCTTTGAACTGTGGTATTTATTGCATTTTCATAATCGGGTCACTGCAATGAGTAGAGATGAGTATAAAAAAGCAATAGAACAAGAAGTAAATAAAAAGTGGAAAAGTAAAAAGAAACCTTATAAATATCTAAAAGAGGCTACTGATACATACGCTATTTTGCAAAAATACGGCGACCAGACACAAGCAATAGCAAATGCGGAAAAACTATCTAATTCGTATGATGATGAAAAATTTGCAGAGCATAATCCTTGCACTTATGTGTTCAAATTGGTTGAAGAACTAATTGGAAAATCAGACGAATTAAACGAAGAAATCAAGAACAAATTTAATAAAGGAGAATAAACAAATGCTTGCAAAACGTATCATCCCCTGCTTAGACGTGAAAGACGGCTCCACCGTCAAAGGCATCCACTTCGTCAATTTTCGCGATGCCGGCGACCCTGTGGAATTAGGCAGACAATACAGCGAACAGGGTGCCGACGAGTTGGTCTATCTCGACATCACCGCCTCGCACGAGGGACGCAAAACCTTCCTCGACATAGTGCGCCGCGTAGCAGCAACAGTCAATATCCCCTTCACCGTAGGCGGCGGAATCAACGAACTAAGCGATGTGGACAAACTTTTGAACGCCGGAGCCGACAAAGTATCCATCAATTCGGCAGCCATCCGCAACCCCAAACTGATTGAAGAAATCGCCAACAATTTTGGCTCTCAGGTGTGCGTAGTGGCGATTGATGCAAAGCCGGACACAGCCTCAGCCCCCCCTACCCCCCTCAGGAGGGATTTAAGCTCCATTGAGGGGGGCAGGGGCTGGACATGCTACCTCAATGGCGGGCGCATCCCTACCGACAAAAACCTGTTCGACTGGGCAAAAGAAGCCGAAAATCGCGGCGCAGGCGAAATCCTGTTCACCTCTATGGCGCACGACGGCGCAAAAACAGGCTACGCCAACGAAGCATTGGCGCAATTATCAGAAAACTTAGGCATCCCCATCATCGCCTCCGGCGGCGCAGGCAAAAAAGAACACTTCAAAGACGTATTCACCCTCGGAAAAGCCGACGCAGCCCTCGCAGCCAGCATCTTCCACTTCAACGAAATCCCAATAGCAGATTTAAAACAATATTTGCAAAACGAAGGAATTTCAGTTAGGAAAAGGTAAAGCACAAATAAGAGTTAAGAACAAAAAAAATTATTACAGTTATATATTTTCATTATGAGTAACAAAAAATTAACTCCTTTGGAGGCGTTAAAACGGCAGGAGGCGCGCTTGTCAGCGGATGCAAATGCTTTGACGGTGGATATAAAAGACAATTGGAGCTATCTTTGCAGCCACCCCGGTCCTTTATTGGCGGGTGCGGCAAAAGATGCCGTACATGCCGCCGTGGGTGCCGCCGGTCCAACAATCATCAGTTTTTTTGTAGAGCAAGCAATAAAACGGTTGTGGAAATAATCAAGGACAAAATTATCATGGGCATCGACCCGGGCACCAATGTGATGGGCTACGGCTTGCTGCAAATCACCAACAACAAGCCCGCGTTGCTGACGATGGGCGTGCTGATGCTCGAAAAATACGACAGTCACTATTTGCGGTTGCTGCGAATTTTTGAGCGTGTCATCAGCCTGATTGACGATTTTTTGCCTGACGAGCTGGCAATTGAAGCCCCGTTTTTTGGCAAAAATGTACAGAGTATGCTCAAACTGGGACGTGCTCAGGGGGTGGCGATGGCGGCAGCGCTCAGTCGCGACATCCCCATTTTTGAATATGCCCCGCTGAAAATCAAAATGGCAATCACAGGCACCGGAACAGCCACCAAAGAGCAAGTGTCGTACATGCTGCAAAAGTATTTGAAAATCCCAAAAGAAAATCTCCTGCCTCAGTTGGACGCCACCGATGCCGTAGCAGCAGCCCTCTGCCACCATTTTCAGGGCACTCGCCCGCAGTCAGAAAAGCATTACAGCGGCTGGAAAGATTTCATTGCAAAGAATGAGAAGCGGGTGAAAAAATAACCGTTAAGTTATCTCGCGCCCATACTTCAAAACCTCGTATGCGAGCGGGTCTTGTGGTGTAAATTCGCTTTCGCGGAATGCGTGCGGCTCAATGCGAATATCAATTTCGTGACGCAAATGCATAAGTTCCGTTTCGCGGTCAAAGCCGTTTTCGTAGTCGCCAAAGATAACGGCAAGGTCAATGTCGCTGTCCTCGTGGTAGTTGCCCTTGGCATACGAGCCAAACAAAAAGACTCTGCCTGACCCATAATGCGTTCTCACTGCCTGTGCATATTGCCGCGCAACATTTATAGCCCCTCTTTTATCTATTATAGCCTCTCCTTTATCCATATTCGTAGTTGTTTAATTTTTTCCGACCACTCTGCCGTATATTCGGCAGTGCATTGTGTATAGAAATTACGCTTATAGTCGTCATAACGCGCATTGAGATTGAATTGGGTAATTATATCCAAACATCTAACCTGTTCGGCTGTGAGGACAAATCCTCCACGCTGCGCAATCTGTACAAGGTCGTGCCAAAGCGGTGCGTGCGTGCCGTGCTGCTTCACATAATATGCCTTCAATAGTTTTTCAAGCACGAGATGACCGAGAAATAATGCCCAACTATTCTGCTTTGTTTCAAGTAGCGTGAGCATGACCTCAAAGTCCGCATCAGATGTGTCTATCCAATGCTTCACAATCTCGTCGGCGTTAATGATGGGTTCTTTATCCATTGTGTATCAGTGCAAAAATTTCTGCAAAGGTACAAAAAAATTTAATATGGATGATGTGTATCTTACCTCTTTACCTGTTTCTCCCCAATCCAATAGGCGAAGATATCCCAACATTCGACTCCTTTGCATGGGATTGCGGGTCAAGCCCGCAATGGCAAAAACTTGGTTAACATCAACGAAAATTAAATAAAAAAGGTTAAACTTTTCAAAATCCATTGTCAATTCAAAAACATTCTTTACCTTTGCTGCCGAATTGTCATAGTGGCAATTCACAAAAAAAATTGTTAAACATTAAAAATTTAATTTTATGCAAATGAAGAAAAAAAGCAAAAACAAGAAGTTTGCAAACTTTGCAAAAGGTTTGCTTCTAAGCAGCATTCTCTTGGGGGGGGGGGGCGCAAAGCATTCGTGCTGAGGCGCCGCAGGAGGCGCAGGTTACAACAAATGCTTCGGCGCGGACGAAGACCGTTACCGGTTTCGTTTACGATGAAACCGGAGTTGGAGTCCCCGGCTCCACCATCACCATCAAAGGGAGCTCTCGTGGAGTAGTGACCGACATGGATGGTTCATTCAAAATAGACGTTTCGCCGACGGATGTTTTGGAAGTTTCTTTTTTGGGGTATGACACCTACACTGTGGCGGTGGGCGACAAGGCGAGTTTTGTGATTCCGCTCAAGCCCAAGTCGAATGAGTTGGACGAAGTGACGGTGGTGGCTTTCGGTAAGCAGAAGAAAGAAAGTGTGATTTCCTCCATTTCCACCATCAACACCAAAGATTTGAAGGTGCCGAGCAGCAACTTGTCCACAGCACTTGCAGGACGCATGTCAGGGTTGATTTCCTACCAGAGTAGTGGTGAACCCGGGCAGGACGACGCCAGCTTCTTTGTGCGCGGCGTTACCTCGCTCACATACGCCAGTGGACCGCTTATCCTGATTGACGGAGTAGAAATGTCATCGGCAGACCTTTCGCGGATGCAGCCCGATGATATTGCCAGTTTCTCCATCATGAAAGATGCTACGGCAACGGCTTTGTATGGTGCTCGCGGAGCCAATGGCGTCATCCTGATTACCACCAAGGAAGGAAAGGAAGGCGCAACTACCGTGTCTTTCAGAGCAGAGACTTCCATATCCGAACCGACTTATAAAGTGAGGTTTGCCGACCCGATTACTTACATGCAATTGAACAACGAGGCAGTGTTGACCAGAGATCCAAGAGGCACCATACCCTACTCGCAGGAAAAGATTGACAACACCATGGATCCGAACAGGAATCAATATGTGTATCCTGCCAATGACTGGTACAACATGCTAATGAACGACCAAACCATTAACTACCGTGCTAACCTGAATGTGAGTGGTGGCGGTAAGATAGCCCGATACTATGTGGCGGCTACCTACAATCAGGACAATGGAAATCTGAAAATGGACAGGCAGAACAACTTTAACAACAACATTGACCTGAAAAAATACCAGTTGCGGTCGAATGTCAATATCAATCTGACCCCAAGCACAGAAGCTATCGTGCGTTTGTCAGGTTCTTTTGACGATTATCAGGGTCCTTTGGATGGAGGTGATGCGCTGTACAAGAAAATAATTATGTCAGACCCTGTGTTGTTTGCCCCCAAGTATGCACCGGACGAAGCAAACGCTTACGCGCACCATATTTTATTTGGAAATGCCGGAACAGCCAATTATATCAACCCGTATGCCGATATGGTGAAAGGATACAGGGATTATAACAAATCCCAGATGATGGCTCAGTTTGAGTTAAAACAGAACCTGGATTTTATAACTTCCGGGCTGTCTGTCAGGGCATTGTATTCAACCACCCGCTATTCGTTCCACTCTACAAAGAGGCAGTATAAACCGTACTATTATAATATTGCTTCCTACGAAAAGCCAACAGACACATACACACTGCAATGGCTGAACAATGGGACGGGACTTGCCGAAGAATGGTTGAGATTTTCAGAAGACCCCAGAGAAATCAAGACCACCAATTACACCGAAGCGGCGGCAATCTACGACCGTACATTTGCCGATAAGCATGCTGTCAGCGGGTTGATGGTATTTACCATGCGGAATTATTCGGAAGCCAACGCTACGACTTTCGAATTATCGTTGCCTCACCGGAATATAGGCGTTTCGGGCAGAGCGACTTATGCTTTCGATAGCCGCTATTTCACAGAGTTTAACTTTGGATACAATGGCTCGGAACGGTTTGCCAAGAATGAGCGTTTCGGTTTTTTCCCTTCCATCGGAGTCGGTTGGGTGGTATCCAATGAGAATTTCTGGTCGGAAAGTTTGGGGCTTAACGGGATTATGCCGAAACTGAAATTCAAAGGCACTTACGGATTGGTTGGTAACGATGCCATCGGAAATGCAGACGACCGATTCTTTTATTTGTCGAAAGTGCTGATGGGGACAGAATCGGGAAGGTCTTATTCTTATGGATATGATTTCAATCAGACGCAATATGGCGTATCTGTTGACAGATATGCCAATGAAATGATTACATGGGAAACTGCACGGAAAATGAATCTGGGCGTTGAAATGAACCTGTTTGGCAAATTAGACTTTATTCTTGATTACTATACCGAAGACAGGTCGGGAATATTGCTTGAAAGAGCGTATGTGCCAGCCACCATGGGATTGAATGTGACGCCTCAAGCCAACCTCGGCAAAGCAAAAGGAAGCGGTATAGATTTTTCTGCTGATTATCAGCACAGTTTCAATAAGGATTTATGGGTTACAGGAAGGATGAATTTCACGTATGCCACCACCAAATATACCGAATATGAAGAAATCAGTTATTCCACTACCCCTTGGAGGTCAATGATTGGGCAACCCCTATCGCAGAAGTTCGGGTATGTGGCAGAGCGGTTGTTCGTTGACGATGCCGAAGTACGCAACTCACCCGCTCAAAATTTCAACGATACCAGAAGCATTAGGGGCGGCGACATCAAGTACAAAGACATTGATGGCGATGGTCAAATTACAGACTTGGACAAAGTCCCCATCGGATTCCCCACCGAGCCGCAAATCATATATGGGTTCGGTTTATCGGCAGGATACAAGGGAATTGACCTTTCGTTTTTCTTCCAAGGGCTGGGACAGCGTTCTTTCTGGATTGACGCGGCAACAACCTCGCCTTTTGTGGATACAGACGGCAACGCAAGTATCCTTTCCAAGAATGCGTTGTTGCAGGCTTATGCCGACAATCACTGGGCGGAAGACGATAGAAATCTGTATGCACTGTGGCCACGACTTTCCGACCAGATAGTCAATAACAACACACAAACCAGTACTTGGTTTATGCGGAATGGCTCTTTTCTGCGTCTGAAATCAGCCGAACTGGGATACACTGTCCCGGAACGTGTGACCAATAAAATCAAGATGCGAGCCTTCCGCGTTTATATCAGTGGCACCAACTTGCTTACTTTCAGTCCCTTTAAACTGTGGGATCCGGAAATGGGGGGTAATGGCTTGGGATACCCGCTGCAAAGAGTTTATAATTTAGGTTTACAATTCACTTTTTAAAATTACATAATATGAAAAAGTTAGTATATTCTTTATTTTTTATGATTTTTTGTTGTTCATGCGACAGTTATTTGGACATTGTGCCGGACAACATAGCGACTATTGATTATGCTTTTCGCGACAGAACAGGCGCTGAGTCTTATCTTGCCTCCTGCTATTCTTTCTTGCCCGATATAGGCAACCCTCGCTATGACCCGGGCATTATGGGCGGCGATGATACATGGGCGTTTAGAGGTAATGCATTAGAGAATGAATGGATGGGAAACTACAATTGTTTCTCTATCAAAATCGATCAGAACAGCAATTCGCCTTATGTGAATAACTGGGAAGCACTGAATCAGGGACGAGGATTGTTCAAGGGAATTAGAGATTGCAATATCTTCCTTGATAACATTGATAAAGTAGGTCCCGATTTGAAACCGGATGAAAAGGTGCGATGGGTAGCCGAAGTGAAGTTTTTGAAAGCCTATTACCATTATTATCTGTTGAAACAATACGGTCCGATACCTCTAATCAGGGCAAACTTGCCTATTGATGCAGATATTTCCGAATCGAGGGCATATCGCGATAAATTTGACGACTGCGTGGACTATATCGTGCAATTGCTCGACGAGGCCGTTCCCGACCTTCCCTTGGTCATCTACAATACTGCCAGCGAATTGCGGAGGATTACACAACCCATCGCCCTGTCTATTAAGGCAGAATTGTTGGTTACGGCAGCAAGCCCCTTGTTCAACAACAACCCCGACCTGTCAGGAATGGTGGACAACAGGGGAACCAAACTTTTTGAAAGCAAACTCAGCAGCAAGGACAAGTGGGAACGGGCAAAAACAGCCTGCAAAAATGCCATTGACACGGTAGAGTTAGCCGAGTACGGATTGTACGATTTCAGCCAATCCGGATTTTATTCGGCCTATTCGGGACTTTCAGACACCAGCAAGTTGGTAATGACCTTGCGAACAGTGGTTACGGACAAATGGAACCGTGAAATCATTTGGGGAAAGGATAATCCTGCTAATCTTACACAACGCACTTTGCCGCATTTTTTACAGAGCCACGCAAATTTGGCGGCATCCGACCCTATCATTGCACCTACCATGCGGATGGTGGAACTATTCTACAGCAACAATGGAGTGCCTATCACCGAAGACCCGAGTTATGATTTTGCCAACCGTTTTAAATACGAACCGGCAGCGGCAGACCAGCAATACTATATGCTTGTGGATGGTAATTACAAGATTGCCAAAATCAACATGAACCGCGAGCCAAGGTTTTATGCCAATCTGGGTTTTGACGGCGGTTATTGGATAGGTAACGGAAGGCAATTGGATTTCAACCAGACTCCGGCAGCCCAGGCCGCTTGGGTAACCCGTATGTTGAAGGGCAATTATTCCGGCAATTATTCGGGATTAAGGTTTTCCATCACCGGATATTTGCTCAAAAAAGGGACGCATATCGAAACTCAGGTCGATGCGGGAGGTACGAGATTGACTACACAATCAGCCTCTTTCCCCATTATGCGGTTGGCAGACTTGTATTTGCTGTATGCTGAAGCGCTGAACGAATATTTGGACGCGCCAAATCAGGAAGTGTATGATTATGTAGATTTAATCAGAACAAGAGCCGGTTTGAAAGGCGTGGTGGAAAGTTGGGCGACATATTCGACTGTTACCGATAAGCCCGCCTCGAAAACAGGTATGCGCGACATCATCCGGCAGGAACGCATGATTGAACTCGCTTTTGAAGGGAAACGCTTCTGGGATGTCCGTCGGTGGCTGATTGCCGAAACGGAACTGAACAAACCCATCAGAGGCTGGAATATTATGGGCGAAACTCCGGAAGATTATTACAATGTAATTACGTTAAGTCCGTTGAGTTTCACCAAAAAGGAGTATCTGTGGCCAATTAGGCAAGGAGAATTGTTGAAAAACCCCAATCTGGTACAAAATCCGGGATGGTAAGAAAATTATAAATTAAAAAAATAAAAGTTATGAAAAGTATTAAAAATTCAATTTTTGCAGTATGTAGTTGCTGTCTTCTGTTTTCGGCTTGTTCAGAAGACCCTATCGGACAATATTCGATTGATAGCACGCCACCGCAGCCGATAAGCAATCCGCGAGTAAGCAATTTTTCCGGCGGTGCCACGATTACTTATGACCTGCCGGACGAAGTAGACCTCTTGTATGTTCGGGCGCAGTTTACCCTGCCGAGCGGGCAAAAGCAGGACATCAAAGTGTCGTCTTTTTCCAATGCCCTTACGGTAAAAGGATTTGCCCGCTCTCAGGAATACAAATTGCAGTTAGTTACCGTTGACCGAAGTCAGAATGAATCCACGCCGGTTGAAGTTACCATTCATCCTGACGACGCCTTCATTTTTGACCTTATCAATAGTCTGGATTACGAAATAGCGCGAGGCGGATTTAAAGTGAAATGGGAAAATGCCTTGCAGGAAGAAGCCAGGGTTACATTTTTAAAGAAGAATCAAGCAGGTGTTTACGAACAGATAGAAACCTTTTACACTTCCGAAAAAAATGCGCAGAGGACAATTCGCGGACAGGAAGCCGTACCAACTACCTTTGCCGTATTTGCCAGAGATACCTACAATAATTACACCGATACGCTGGAGTTCCCACTTGAGCCTTTGTACGAACAGAGAATTGACAATAAGAATTTTAGAGAAATGCCCAAGTTACCGGCATTCGTGTTGTATTCTGGATGGAGTAGTACGACCTTGGATGTGATATGGGATGACGTCACGTTTGCACCTGTAGCCTACCAAGTGTATTACATCCGCCCTACCGAAGGTATCAGTGCGTATTTTACGTTGGATTTAGGTGTTAAAGTGAAATTGTCCCGATTTAAATTCTGGGGCAGGGCGGATTTTTATTTCCGGTTGCACAATGCGTATGATTTTTATCTGATGGGTACCAATGATGTGTCGGTGGCACAAAATTCGGCAAGCACAGACGCAGACTGGGGCGGACCGCTGATTAACTGTATTTCGCACCGTCCGTCGGGATCGGACGCCACGGTGATTCCAGAGGAAGGGGATGATGATTATGCTTATGCGAAGGCAGGAGAAGAATTTGAATTTACAGGCGACGAGCCGGCTGTGCGTTATATTCGCTTCAGAGTAAGAAGCACTTGGGGCGGAACCAACGGTTTGCATGTGGCCGAATTACATTTTTGGGGCGAACCAATAGCAGAGTAATAATTTAATAAAAATAGAAGATATGAAAAATTTAGTTTTTTTGATTTGTATCATTTTCTTGGTCGGTTGTGCCGAGATGAACGATAAGCACGATGAATTTCTTGCCAGAGGCGAGACCGTTTACATCGGAAAAGTAGATTCGGCAACAGTCTTTCCCGGAGACGGAAGGCTACTGCTGAAGTATTGGCTCAGCGACCCGCGTGCAAAAAACGTGACGGTCTATTGGGGTTTCAATGATGGGATTTCCAAAGTATTGTCAGTAGCGCAACATTCGTCCGAAGAAGCGCTGGAAGCGACGTTTGACGCAACGGATGGACTGACGGAAGGTAATTATACGTTCCATCTCGTTTCATCTGACCTTCACGACAATAAATCCATGAAGTTCGAATTGCCTGCGAACATCTATGGCAGTCGGTATAAGGAGCAATTGCTCAACAGGCGAATTGTGGAAACCATTCCCGCCGTCAATGGAGAAGATGTGGACATCATACTGGCAGGTGCCTCTTCGGGTGAAGAAATCGGTATCGAACTGTTTTATACGAAAATGGACGGTACGGAGGTGACGGACTATTATCCGCAAGCGGGAACATCCATTTCCTTATTGGCTGTGGACTACACCCAGGGTGTTCGCTATCGGACATGGTACAAACCGACGCCGACTGCCATTGATTCCTTCTGTACCAATATCGCCGGCATAGGTATCGTTAAACTAACCAATGTTGCGCTGGGCAAACCGGTAACGGCAACTCATACCAACAGCGCTGCTGCTGCAGCCCAGCCGGCAAATGCGGTGGACGGAGATCGTGATGACTTTGTCAATAACCGCAGATGGGTATCCACAACCGGAGGATTTCCGCAAACCATGGAAATAGACCTGCAAGGGGAATACACCATCAGCAGGTTCAAAATGTGGAATGGAGCCGGAGGAGCCAATGGCTATGGCTATCCTATCGGCCGTTTCGAGTTACAGGCATTGATTGCAGGCACTTGGGAAACAGTACATTCTGTCACAGGCAATGCCGACCCGACTTATGGCGGCGATTTTGCACCTGTTGCCGCCACTAAAGTGCGCTTTGTAGTTTACAATGAAGTGAGACTGTTCGAACTCGAAGTGTATAATGTCGTCACATACTAATTGATAATGAGTGGAATGTGAAGATGCGTATTTGTCCTTTCGGGCAATGCGCATCTTCCGAGTTCCATAAAAAAAAATATAAAAACATGAAAATCTGTAAGAAAATAAAAATCAATATACTGTTTATTATACTTATTTCATCGCCCACTCTCTGTATGGCAAAAAAATATGATGTGGTGATTTATGGGGGAACATCTTCAGGAATCATATCAGCCGTTCAAGCCTCAAAAGATGGGAGAAGTGTTGTAATGATAGAGCCATCCGCTCAACAAGGCGGTCTGCTTGGTGGTCTGACTACGGGAGGATTGAGCATGACAGACCATGGCAAAAAAAGTTCCATCGGAGGACTGGCTTTGGATTTTTATAATCGCGTAGGGAAAGAATATAATTATGACGGTCCTGCCTGGCGCTTTGAACCGAAAGTAGCACTGAAAGTGTATCATGAAATGATAAAAGAGCAGCGTATCACAGTTATTTATGATGAAAGAATTGCGCTTGACAGAGGAGTCGTCAAAAAAGGAAATAAAATACACACCATTAAGATGGAATCCGGAAAAACTTTTGAAGGAAAAATTTTCATTGATGCCACGTATGAAGGTGATTTAATGGCTCTTGCCGGAGTTAATTACACTGTAGGTAGAGAGCCTAATTCTAAATATGGAGAAACATTTAACGGCATTGTTGAAAGACAGTACCACCTTAACGTTCCGACCGGAATAGACCCATACATTGAAAAAGGGAATCCAGCCGGTGGTCTTCTTCCATGGGTAAATCCTGATATTGGCGGAAACTTTGGCGATGGCGATTCAAAAGTAATGGCTTATTGCTATCGAATGTGCATGACTGATGACCCCCAAAATAGAGTGATGGTAGAGAAGCCGGCAAACTATAATGAAATGGAGTATGAACTTCTATTTCGGGCATTTGAAAAAGGCTTTAGAGGACAATGTTTTCAACTCACACCCATTCAAAATAAAAAAACCGATTCCAATATGGGGGGTGGTATTTCTACAAATTATGTTGGAGCCAGTTGGAACTATCCCGAGGCAAATTATGAAACAAGAGAAAATATCAGGAAAGCCCATGAAAATTACCAAAAGGGTTTCGTTTGGACAGTGCAAAATCATCCACGAATACCTTTGGCAGTACGTGATTTTTACAAAATTTGGGGATTGGCAAAAGATGAGTTTGTCGAAAATAATAATTGGTCGCCGCAGTTGTACATACGAGAAAGTCGCAGAATGGTAAGTGACTGTGTCGTTACAGAAAACGAGATATTTCAAAAGCAATCTGTTAAAAAGCCTATTGGTCTTGCCTCCTATAACATTGATTCACACCCTGTTCAGTATTGTATTGGAAAAGACGGATTTGTAAGGGCGGAAGGTGCAACCATTAAGAGTCCGCCTAAGGCGTATCAATTAGACTATGGAATAATTACCCCACAGAAAAGCAATTGTGAAAATTTATTGGTTTCAGTTTGTGTTTCTGCTTCTCATTCTGCATATACTTCACTAAGAATGGAGCCTGTTTACATGATATTAGGACAATCTGCAGCTGTTGCAGCATCTTTGGCTATTGAGGGTAAAGTCCCGGTACAGGATATTGATTATAATTTGCTTAAAGAAAGGCTACTTGCTGTCGGTCAGATAATTGAAGACACTAACAACGATAAATTTGAAATGGATGATAGCAAAAATAATAATCAATTCAGGACAATACCCTTGCAACCAACATTTTAGTTGAACTCCTACGGAGTAATGCAATTTATTTTCATATTTATCACAAATAGCTTTTGACTATTTTTACCACCCGAAGAAAGAACAGAGAAAAAACATCCGCAGAGGAGCGCAGACAGGTACTTTTGTCCCGCTACCGTCCGGGTTTTTCAGCACCGTTTGTATATGCAAACAATTTATTGTACCTTTGCACCCTCAAAAAACAATTATTATGTGTTTAGGAATACAAGCAAATAAGGTGAAAATAGGGGTATTATTAGCCTATTTATGTTCTAAGATAGAGAACATTAATCTGAGAAAATTGATGAAATTAGTCTTCTTGATTGATGAAGCGTATGTAAAGGAAAACGGTTATCCTTTGACATGGATGGATTATTATGTCTGGGAAAAAGGACCTGTGGCTCCGAAAATTTACAATATAAAAAACAATGGAGGAATTTTTTCTAATTATGTCAAGACAGTAAAAAAGACTACCGACGGTAAGCATTATGTTTATCCTGCAACTGGTTTTGATATTGAAGGCGGATTAGCTGAATTTGGAGAATATCATTTGGAGGTGATTAATTCAATAATACAAAAATATGGTCATTTAAGTGCCGATGAGTTATCTGATGTGACCCATACAGAAGACAGCATTTGGTCAATCGCAGTAAAAGGAAATAGATTAGACTTTAAAAACGCAGGTAAAACAGATATAAAATTAGACCTAATCACTTTAATAAAAGGGGATAGCGATAAATATAATGCTTATGTAGATGCATTAGAAAATATGCAATTTACAGCCGCCTTAAATCCGTAATTAACTTTATGGTATCTCCAAACAATGCTTGTTTATAAAAAAAATGTTGTACCTTTGCCGCATGAAACAGCGGGTTTACATAGACACTTCGGTGGTGGGCGGATACAAGTGCTGTTCAGATACAGCACAATAGATATACGGTCACCTAAAGTAATGATGAAATATGAAAACAACAGCTAAATTGCCTGAACCGGTGATTATTCCCGGTATCATGCAGACATTGAGAGAAATTACGGAAAAAATAAGTTTGGACACGTATGGCATGACGTTTGAAGAATCTCAAGCCTATTTTAATAAGTTATGAATCACACCATTCAATGGATTTTGCGAGACCTGCCGATTCGCTCGGAGGCAATCGCTTGGTGGAAACAGCAATAAATCGGGAATTTGTGTGCATATTTACTTGTTGCAAAAATTTGACAAAAAAACACTACCTTTGCGCAAAAAAAGCGATGGGGAAAAATAAATTGCGGAAATTTGCTGATATGCTTAGTTATCCTAATGTGTTTCAGTGCTCTTTTGCGGACTTGCAGGGGACTGCGGGGCAAGTCTGCAATGACCATGAGATGCGGGGGCGGTGGAATGAGTTGTATTTCAAAAATGACCATCCTGTTGTGCTGGAATTGGGCTGTGGCAAAGGCGAATATACGATTGGGCTGGCGAAACTTTTCCCTGAACGCAATTTTATCGGCGTGGACATTAAGGGTGCGCGGATATGGTCAGGTGCAAAGGCGGCTTTGGCGGACGGGCTGACCAATGTGGCGTTTTTGCGCACCAATATTGAACTTATCAACCGCTTTTTTGCATCGGGCGAAGTGTCGGAAATATGGCTCACTTTCCCCGACCCGCAGATGAAAAAGGTCAATAAACGGCTGACAGGCACACGTTTCATGCAGTTGTACAGCGAGATTCTGACCAAAGACGGGCAAATTCACCTGAAAACGGACAGCCAATTTCTGTATGCCTACACCAATGCTATGATTGAGGTAAATGGGTTGCCGGTGCTGCAAAAAACGGATAATGTGTGTGCTTTGCAGGGGGTTCTTGCCATCCGCACCTATTATGAGCAGCAGTGGCTTGACAGAGGAATAACAATTAAATATATAAATTTTGTGAACACACCTAAAAAAAATTATGTGGAGCCGGACGTAGAAATCGCGCCGGACAGTTATCGCAGTTTCAATCGCTCGCGCAGAAGTCAGATTGGAATGCAAGTTGTCAGTGTGCTGATGCTGCTTTTTGCCGGATTTTTGTTTGTGAAAAGCAGCAAAGCCCCGAAAGAAGAGGAAGAGATAGAGGCAGCACCGGAAAATGTGGCAACCATACCCATATTGGCAACCTCCGTTCCCCTACCGGCGGAAGTGGAATTTGCCGGTCAAACCATTTCGTTGAAACGCCTCGACATGCGGGAGCGATACGACCGCGAAATGAATATCATGCCCTATTATCATGCTTCCACAATGCTGACAATCAAGCGTGCCAATCGCTTTTTCCCTGTCATAGAGCCGATTTTGAAGGCAAACAATATCCCTGACGATTTCAAATATCTGTGCGTCATCGAGAGCAATTTGGACGTGCGTGCCATTTCGCCCGCCAGAGCTGCCGGTTTGTGGCAATTCATGGAAGGCACGGCGCGCGATTTTGGTTTGGAAATTCGCGACGGGGTGGACGAGCGCTATCATGTGGAGAAATCGACCGTGGCGGCGTGCAAATTTCTGCGTGCTGCCTATGTGCAATATGGCAACTGGATGAATGTGGCGGCTTCTTACAATGCAGGCATGGGGCGCATCTCGTCGGAACTGCGCCAACAAGCCGCAACATCGGCTTTCGACCTGTTGCTGGTGCCGGAAACATCGCGCTATATGTTTCGCATTCTGGCTGCCAAAGAGTTTATGAGTCACCCCAAAGAGTATGGCTATCGGCTAAAAAAGGAAAATCTGTACCCGCAAGTACCTGTGAAGTATGTGGAAGTGACCGATATACCGGATATGACGGCTTTTGCCAAACAACACGGCATCAGTTATGCCACTTTGAAAGAATTTAACGCATGGCTACGCGACACCAAATTAACGCCGACCGCAAGTCGCAAAACGTATCAAATTGCCATTCCGAAAAATGAAGATTTGCAGTTTGATGTCGAAAAACTGACGGTACACAATGCAGAATGGGTGACGGATTGACATTGGTGGTGCTGCTGGGACCAACCGGAGTGGGAAAAACCGAATTGAGTTTGCAGTTGGCAGAGCAGTTGGGTTCGCCCATAATCTCTGCCGATTCGCGCCAGATTTACAAGGAGTTGCCCATCGGCACGGCAGCCCCCACAGCGGCAGAACAGGCACGTGTGAAGCACTATTTTGTAGGCGAACTGTCGCTCAACGACTATTTCAGTGCCGGACGATTTGAGGAGGAAGCCATCGCCCTCATTGCCCAACTGCACCAAACCCACCACACCGTCCTGATGTGTGGCGGCTCCATGATGTACATCGACGCCGTATGCAAAGGCATTGACACACTCCCCGACATTGACGCGGAACTGCGAGCCAACCTCTGGGCGCAGTTTGAAGCCGAAGGTTTGGAGCCTGTCCGCCAACAGTTGAAACTCTTAGACCCTGATTTTTATCGCCAAGTGGACATCAAAAATCACAAGCGGGTCATTCACGCGGTGGAGGTCTGTTTGCAAACGGGAGTCCCCTACTCTACCCTGCGCACCAACAGCCCCAAAAAACGCCCCTTCAAAATCATCAAAATAGGCTTAACCCGCGACCGCGAAGACCTCTACAATCGCATAAACCAAAGAGTGGACACGATGATGGAAAACGGACTGTTGGAAGAGGTTAAAGATGTCTTTAACTTACGCCATTTAAACGCTTTAAACACGGTAGGTTACAAAGAATTGTTCCGCTATTTAGACGGCGAATGGACCCTCGATTTTGCAATAGAAAAAATCAAACAAAACACGCGCATTTATTCCCGCAAGCAGATGACGTGGTTCAAACGCGATGCTGAAATTCAGTGGGTGCCGGCAAGTTTAGGCGAATTTTTATCGTCGTTGGCAGGTGGAGTGGTATAGAGTTCCTTTAATGCTTCAGAAACAGCCATCAGATTTTCGGGAGGTGTGAATTTGGGAACTTCGCATCCGCCGGAACTTGTATGTTTGGCGCCGCCTTCCCGAACACATCGCTTCACTTCGTCCTTAATGCTTTGCGCATTTCCTTGTAACAGGACAGCCACCGGATCGTAATTGCCATTTATACAGGTAATGTCGCCATGAAGTTCGGCTGCTTTTTTCAAGTCCACCACCTGACTTTGACAATGCGTCACCCAAATTGAAGTTAAGCGTACGAGAACCCCATATTTGAATCAAAAAATAATTTTTAGGGCATTTATGCGATTCTCAGACGCTCAAAATGCCTTGCGTCACCCAAGTGTTAAAGTCAGGAAAAAATCAAACAAAACACGCGCATTTATTCCCGCAAGCAGATGACGTGGTTCAAGCGCGATGGTGAAATTCAGTGGGTGCCGGCAAGTTTAGGCGAATTTTTATCGTCGTTGGCAGGTGGAGTGGTATAGAGTTCCTTTAATGCTTCAGAAACAGCCATCAGATTTTCGGGAGGTGTGAATTTGGGAACTTCGCATCCACCGGAACTGGTATGTTTGGTGCCGCCTTCCCGAACACATCGCTTCACTTCGTCCTTAATGCTTTGCGCATTTCCCTGTAACAGGACAGCCACCGGATCGTAATTGCCATTTATACAGGTAATGTCGCCATGAAGTTCGGCGGCTTTTTTCAAGTCCACCATCCAGTCGACATCAATGATGTCGCAATATTGCGCCGGAAGCAGTTCCAGGAAAGGCGTGGTTTGTCCGCAGATATGCAGTTTGGTCAGTCCGCCTGCATCCCGGATAGCCTTCAATAATTTTTCTTCGTATTCCAATGCCAAATCCTGATAGGCAAAGGGTCCGGCAACGGAAGCAATGGCATCGCCTACGCCGATGATGTCGGCTCCGGCTGCAATCTGCGCTTTGGCAAACAGCGTAGCCTGTTCCAGACATATTTCCATCAAATCGACTACAAAATCTCGGTCTTCATAAATATCCATCAAAAAATTGTTCACGCCCCTCAAATCCGCTGACATGGCTAAACAACCTTCTACCCAACCGATAATGGCAAAATCATTACCGACCTCTTTTTTTAATAATTCGGTCGCTTTTACGCGGTCGGTCATACGCCTTCCGTTTTCGACCGCCACCGGCTTTACTTTCAGCAAGTTGCTCTTGTCTTCAAGCAACAATACCCTCTCGTGGGGCACACCATCTGTGGGAAATATCACATCCATGCCCATATCGGCACATTCACGCATCGGGTCGGAAATGGTCGAAACGGCATCAATGCCGTATTTATTCATACAAACGATATTAGCCTGCGCCAATTTTTTATAGTCCTGACAATATTCCGAATAGGAAACGCCAATTTCCTTCGCTGCCAAAAACATCAGGATATTCAGGTTTGGAACCCTGTCCACCGGCTGATTCTTAATCCTTGCCAATACTCTTTCTTTACTGTTCATATATTTATTTTTGAGTGTTCGGATAAACTTTGAACCGGAAACTTCCATCTTTAACCGCTTCAAAAGGTCCCGGTTGGGGATGTGCATTGCGCGCATTTCCCAAATAATCCCTGTCAATCGTGATAGGTGTTCCGTCCGGTTGTTCATACGCTTGTCGGGGAAGTTTTGCCTTGCCCAAACGTTCTGTCGTCACTTGCTCGGTTGCCAGCTTTTCAATATCCTGCAAAGAAAAAGACACATACACTTCACCGCCCTTCTCCTCAATTTTAAAATTCGGATTAAAATCGGGCGCTACCACTTGATGCGCTTCACCTTCAAAAGGCAGGGCGTGGTTATAATACACGTTTCCGTCCACCTGCATCGGGTAAACGACTTTTTTGTATTGAGCCAAGCCGAAGTAGGAAACCATACCGTACAACTTTTTTTCTTCAGTAGTTATGGGTAAAAACAGGTTGTTGATGAAGCGGTCGTCGCCGCCCGGAATAGTTGAAAGTCCTGCAATGTCCGTTTGATGCGGCAGATGATAAGGTGTGTAGCGGTTTCCGGGAACAAAACCAAAACGTCCGGCAAATATATTGTGTACAAAAGCACTGCCTTGCGACCAGTCGGATACGCTGGTGGACGAACCGAAAATATTGTTATCTACCAAGCAGGGACCATGGCTCACTTCAATCAGCATATCTTCCACGTCGTTCTCATAAAGCAGGTTTCGGGATACGCGCGCCCCCTGATCCATCCAATCGAGCCAGATACCTCTACCGGTATGATGAATACGGTTATTACATATTCGTGTGTCAATGGCGGCATGAAACTTGATGCCCGCTATTTCAGCGCCATCAAACTGCCGTTTTGTCCAGATGTCATGGATGTAATTGTTTTCTATAAGGCTGAACGCAGCACCCATACTTCCGCAGATGCCGGTCTGTTCGCAGGCGAAAATCTCATTGTTGCGCACAATGTGTGAGCCGATTTGTTCCTTGTTCCAACCATTGCGCAGGGTGCGGAAAGTTACCTCGATGTAGTGCAGGGAGCCGTCAATGCTCATGTCGTTCAACCACACATTATGACCTGTTGCCCGTTCTTTTCCCAGCGTGATGCCGGAACATTTGGCATTGCTGATAACATTGTTTTCAATAATCCAACCCTTGTTCCAATGCGTAGCAATCATGCCGATTTGTTCTGCGGTGGGCGCAGCCCATTGCGTAGCCGCCTGACTGATGTGAAATCCTCGAATGGTCAGGTAGTTGACGCCCTGTTTTTCGGGATAAAAACACGTTCTGCGGGCACTGATTTCCACCTGTTCCTTATTGGGATTGAATTTGTGGAAATTTGCCCAAATCGTGGTCTGTTGGTCGTCACTTTCGCAATACCAGGTATAAGTAGAGCCTATGCTGTCGCGAACACCGGCATTTGCCACCGGATGTAGCACCTTATCCAATGTTTCCTTCTCGTACAGCGATTTGCCGTTCAGGAAAACTTCGCCTGTATGGTGTATGCGGCGTCTGCCATCGAACCAATCGCCGTAAATCAAATCTTTGTAAGGGTTATAATCGCCAAAGAATGAGTTGGGCAACACGATTTTCCAAATACCATTCTCTTTCTGCCACTTAGCGACAAGTTCAGAGCCTTTGAGCTCAACGCGCTCTCCGGGCGCAGCGCAATAAACAATGCGCTTGTCATCACTTTCGCCTCCGCGCGGCGGATTGACCCACTCGCGGTAAACACCTGCATGAACGGTAATTACATCTCCCGCGTAAGCCGCTTGCGCTGCTTTGCCGATAGTTTTGAACGGAGCAGCCTCCGTTCCGACATTGGCATCATTTCCCTTAACGGAAACATGATATTCCCTGCCAAAAGAAACCAAACTGAGGGTCAAAAATAAAAAAAGCACACAATTTTTTTTCATTGAACTTATTATTATTATTTTGTTTGTATCTTATTTTAAAAGTTGGACTTTTTGCATTACTAATCCGACAGGATTACCGTTTGATTTATATTGGGCGCTGTAGCCGGAAAGTGCATCGTTCCGCCCGCTTGTTTTTTCGCTTCAATATAATATTCAAAATCGCCGGTGATGCGGTCGGCAGGTATCTCTGCCTGATAGACGCATCGTCCCACCGATTGCAAGGCTATCGTTTGATATTTCTTCTCGCCCAAGATGCGGTATTTCAAAACGGCTTTAGCTGGCAATGCATTGGTAATGATGACTTGCGTAGTGAAATTTTCGCCTTCGTTGATGGCTGTGCGCAGTTCCGGAGCGACGATGCGTGCCGAGTACACCGGTGTTTTGTCGGGCAAAGCTTCGGCGGGCAATTCCGTTCCGAGCCAGGCGGTCAATTCTTTTGCAGGTCTGTCAAAATGAACATCCATGAGATGCTGTTGCCAATTGGTCAGGTTACCCAACTCGCCATACGTGCTGATAAAAGCAAACAGATGCCGATGTACTTCCCGCAATTGTTGTACGGACTGTATGCGCAACGGGAGGAGTTCATTTTTGGCTTGTTCCTGCCGTTGCAGAGAATCTGTCAATTCGCGGACTTCTTTCGTTTTTTTAGTATATTCGCCCACAGTACAATTCAATTCGCCTATTGCACGCAGATAGCGAAAGGTATTGAGCCAATAATCAAAACGAGCAAGATTGCCTTTGCCTTTAATCAATGGGCGGAGGGCTTCCATTTCATCTACAAAAGCATATTTTTTGGACTCTTCCTCCCAATTCGAATCCAACAAGGTGTTGATGGCTTTCAGTCCGCCGGGACCGTCCACCCAAGTGGAAGGACGCGGCAAACGGCCTTCTCTTTCATCCTGCCTTTCGGAAGGTTCGGTACCGTCTAATTTGGTAAATAAAGCAGCCATTTGTTCAGCCACTTTCTCTCCAAACTCACTGCGCGCCCAGTCGGCATAATATGCGGAAGCATCCAAATCGCGTTCATGTTTTTTTGAATTTTCAAGGGCTTCTTCGGGCGTCATCTTTTTGTTCGGTGTGGGATTCCATCCGGTCTGACTCCATCCGGCTTTTGCCAATGCCGCGATATTTTGTGCAATGGATTGCGTACGCCAATGGATACCTATCAATCCGTCGCAACCGTATGCCAAAGCATCGGCGGCATCGCGTTGCATCCGTCCGACCCACAACTGAGGTACTATCATGCCCGGGTCGTCTTCCATCCAAGGGATAGCCCATTTGGAGCGTCCGTTGATGGCGGCAAATCCAGGGTCAATCGGCGTATATCCTACCGTCCGGTTGATGCAACTGAAAGGAATATCTTTGGGCAAATAGTTGTCGAACAAAGCCCTGTCCTGCTGAGGACCGAGCACCCAACCGCAGGTAGCTAATCCGAAACCGGGTTTTACATTATTCAAAGCGCGTAAAGCCGATTGCATATCCGACACTACATTATCTAATTGTTGTTGCGAATTACCGCCCCAAGTCCAACCTTCGTCGGTCCACAACCAATAATAATCGGCAGGATAATGTTTTTGCACCCAAGTGAACAGTCCTTCGTATAATTGCCGAACCACCGATGTGTCGGCAGGATTCAGCTTCAAAGCTTGCAAACGTTCTTTGACGGGACCGGGAACGGTCAAAGGTGTTTCCGTTCCCAAAGCCACTTTTACACCCAACTTGTGCGCATACGTGAACGCTTCGCTGAAGAATTGACCGGAGGCGTTATACAAATCAATACTCGTCTGTTCATCAGTAGCCGGAGTTCCCCATCCACGCGAATGATAAGTGGTGGCTGTACGACCATCCATATACGTCGGTCCATAAATATCTTTCGGATACCAGTCGGCTGCTCCGAAAGAATAATCGCCCGTTGATTTTGCCGCATATCCCCAAGCGTTTTCCATGGTATGGAAATGCCGTGCGGGATAAGCCGTTTTGACCGTGCCGTCGGGGTTGATATCGCTTTTCAGACCAATCCAGACCATCGGTTCGGGATGCGGATAATTGTGAAATCCGATGAAATTCATGCCTAATTTGGGCAATTGCGACAAAATAGCTTTGTATTCATTGAGCGTCCACCAGTCCGGTCCTTCGGGAAAATCGTGGAAAGGCTGTATGCCGCGGGTGGCGAACAGGGGCGTATGCACCTCGTTCAATTCGGGCAAAGTAAAGGATTTCAACTGCTTGTCAGGTATCACATCACCATGCAGATAGAAGCGGATGCCCAGATGTTCCGCAAATTTATAACTGCCGTACAGCAAGGCTTGCTCCGACCCTCCGGTGATGAACAGCAGGTTGCCGTCTGTTTTCAGTTGATAACTTTCCGGACTGAGCGCTACATCTGCTTTATGCAGCCCTCCACCATTCGTTGCCAATACAATAGCATACGCCGGAATTTCTTCTGCCGAAGATATTTGCTGAATATCAGCCAATTCGCCCGTTCTCAAATAGAGATAGCGACGTATCTCCTGTGCAGATAATTTCTCCGTACCGGATGAATTTTGATATACAATCGCGGGTAAAGAGACTTGTTGGCAAGAATACAGTAAAGATATTGCCAAAACCGATAATAGATATTTTAAATTTTTCATCTGAATTATTATTTATTATTTATTATTTCAATTTATCTTGTGCCTTCTCTGTCAACCGGTAACCGCCGGTTTTAGGAATTCCCCTAAATTCAACTATTCCTTTTTTACGTAACAAACGAAGATAACGCTCTATTGTTGGAATACTTTTATTTATCCGTAGAGCTATTTCAGAAGCATTCAATCCGGATACATTCAAGAGTATATTTACAACATCATTTACTCCATCATTTACTCCATCATTTACTCCATCATTTACTCCATCATTTACTCCATCACGGATGAGCAAAAAAACTCTATCTAACTGATTATCAGATGTTTGAACTCCATCATTTACTCCATCATTTACTCCATCATTTACTCCATCATTTACTCCATCATTTACTCCATCATCCGAAAGGAAAGCGGGATGTATCGGAAGGGTTATGATGAAGAAACTATAATCTTCGTCGGTTTCAAATTGAGGTTCGGGAGAGCCATTTTTTGCCATTTCACTGCGAATGGTTGGTATTCCTGTTCCACGTCCCTCGGTCATATCCATTTCTTTCAGGAAATCACCGATTCTTCTGTTGCGATACCTCCGGTTACGAATAATTCCCTTCTGCACTTCCTCTAACTTTGTGCTTCGGTCGGGACCTCCATAACTGATAATTTCAATCGCACTCGGCAAAATGCGGATTTCCACCGGCTCACGAATTTCATACGAGCGGTGATACACGCTATTGATATATCCGCCGCCAATGTTTTCAAAATCATTGGCAAACGCACAAATAGTACGGTAGATTGAAATCGGATTCCAGCCTTTCTTATATTCTATCCGTTCATTTTCAACTACCTTACCGGAAATTAATTTCTTTATATTGATAGGAATTGACATACAATTTTTCTATTTAACGCGACAAAGGTACAAAAAATTAGTGTTTAATCGCCAAAATTAAACACTAATTTTTGTCTTCATATTTCTACGGCTCTACAAAAAGTTCTATCTGGCAATTTGCCCATTGTCCGTTCAGGCTGACCACCTGCCGCTCATCATAATCAACCCATACTTTCATTTCGCCGGCATCGCGGTTGTCCCAACTGTAAACCCGTTCATTCGTAAATTCCAGTAAACCATTCCCACCGAAGCGCAGGTTTCGCAGTAGGCGTCGTAGTTCGGCAAATCGTAGTCTTCCGTAAAGCCTTCGTTGTGCTGGGAAGAGCCGATACCGCCCGTGATGTACATATTGCGCAACGCCACGTCATCCCACAGTCGGTGCATGGCTTCTACGTATCCGGTGTCGTTTTTGAGCGCTGCCACGTCCGCCATACCACAATAAAAGTACATGGCGCGGACGGCGTGCCCTGCTATGTCGGTCATCTCGCGAACAGGTTTATCATCCTGATAATAGGCGATATTCCAATCTCCTTCGCCACCTTTAGTTCCGTGTCCGTGACCGCGTTCTTCAAGCAACCAGTTGGCAAAATTGAGGTAACGTTTATCTTTCGTCACACCATAAAGTTTAACCTATTTTGTGTTAATTTCGTTTATATTCACATTTCTTGTCATTGGGGGCTTGCCCCGGTTAAGTTTCGGCAAGTTTTCAGGTTGCATTGCAAATTTCATAATTATGTTGTATCTTTGCGGCTCACTATTAAAAGATGAAGGATATGGATTTCAGTAGAAAATTGCCGATTGGCATTCAGGATTTTGAGAGTTTGCGTAAAGACAAATTTTTGTACGTCGACAAGACTGCCTATCTTTATCGCATGGTTAACGAGGGACGTCCCTACTTTTTGGGTCGCCCGCGCCGGTTTGGGAAAAGCCTTTTTCTTTCCACGCTGAAAGCCTATTTTCAGGGCAAGAAAGAATTGTTTGAAGGGCTTGCTATTGCCGATTTGGAGAAAGATTGGGTGAAATATCCGGTGTTTCATATCGACTTGAATGTTGAAAATTATAACCAATTTTCAGACTTTGAGTCAGCTCTGGACGCAAACTTGCGCAAATTGGAAGCTTTTTGGGGAGAAGACAAAGCAGATAAAACGTTTTCAACGCGCTTGTTTGGTTTGATATGCCGTGCTTATGAAAAAACAAAACAACGGGTGGTGGTGCTTATTGATGAGTACGACAAGCCGCTCACCGGCACCTTAGATAATCCCGAACTGCACGAAAAAATCAGAGATGCATTGAGCGGTTTCTACGGCGTTCTCAAAACCGCCGACCCCTATTTGCGGTTTCTGATGCTCACCGGGATTACCAAATTTTCCAAAGTAAGCATTTTCAGTCAATTAAACCAGTTGCAGGATATTAGCATGGATGAAAAATATGCCGGTGTATGTGGCATATCAGAAACAGAATTGCTTGCCAATTTTGAGCCGGAAATACGAACATTAGCCGAAAAACAAAAAACGGGTTATGATGAAATGCTCACAAAACTCAAAAAACTTTACGATGGCTATCATTTTTGCGAAAACACGGAAGGTATGTACAACCCATTCAGTTTGCTAAATACGTTTGCAAAAAATGCTTTGCGCTATTATTGGTTTTCAACCGGCACGCCCACTTTTCTTGCTAAAATGCTCAAAGATGTCGAATTTGATATTCCCAGTCTTGAAAACAATGTTACGATTGCGGCGCCTTCGCTCTCCGATTATCGAGCGGGAGACAGCAATCCGATTCCGCTACTCTATCAAACGGGGTACCTTACTATAAAAGATTTCTACCAAAATTACAACATATACGTTTTGGGTTTTCCAAACGAAGAGGTAAAATACGGTTTTTTGGACGAACTGCGACGCATATATACACCGAGCGCGCGATTAGGCACTGATTTTAGGAGCGATTTATTTGTCATTGACTTGGAAGCAGGCAATGTAGATGGTTTTATGACCCGACTTCGTGCCCATTTTGCAGATATTCCAAACGATTTGAGCAACAAAACGGAAGAAAATTTCCAAACCATTTTTTATCTGCTGTTACGCTCAATGGGGCAATTTGTGCAAACGGAGGTTAAAAGTGCCATTGGTCGTGCCGATATAGTGGTTTGGATGAAAGATATCATCTACGTCTTTGAATTTAAACTCTCCGAAAATGCCACAGCCGAAGAGGCACTTGCGCAAATAGACGACAAAGGCTACCTCATCCCATACAGTGCCGGAACGCGGAAAGTGGTGAAAATCGGCGCGGAGTTTAGCAGCGCAGAGCGCACGTTAAGCCGCTGGGTGATAGGCAGTTAATGTTTCTTGAATGTTACCTGCCTCAGCAGGGTATGCCCCATCGGCACCAGCGTCTTCTGTTCCTGCTTCTGCCTGATTGGATTATAGAGATTGACAGTATATTGCTCGCCGTTTTTAACCGGCATTTCATTGTTGGCATAGTGATAGACGGTGAGATTCTGAGGTACATAGTGAAAATCCTGAAATCCTGCGACATACACCTTTTGGGGTATTTCGACCGCTTCAACAGGCAAAGCCAAGACTAAAGCACCATAAGTGAAATAGACTTCTCCGGCAAATTCGTGCTTCTCCGGCTCCGCTTTCCACTCCACCGTAAAAGACTCCTTTCCCGACCATTTCTTATTAACCACAATATAACCGCCTTCTTCCTTGCAATCCGTGTTCAGTGTAAATCCTTTATTCCATGCGGGTTTGCGTATTTTCAAGGCGAAAGTAGTCGGCTTTTTCACTTCCACTTCAAAGGTGATGCGGTTGGAATGAGGATAGTCGGTGATTTCTCGGATAGCCACCGGTTGTTTGCCAAACAGCGTATTTACCTCGCATCCGCCAAACATCGCAGCGATGAAACCGTCTTTGTCCTTTAACCATAAATTTTGGATATAATAGGGAATAATCCGCCCGGCATTAGGGTTACAACAAACGGCAACGTCCTGATGGGCAGGCGAATATTTATACCTTTTCTCGCGCGAATTGTCCATACCGTTGAGCGTGCCGGTCATGGTATATGAATTATCGGTTTTAAGATATGGTATCAGACTCTTTTCGGGATGACGGGCACCCATTGCTGCATTGAACAACATTTTTTCTATCTCATCGGCATATTTAATAGCGCCGCTTTTCAGGACATACTGCGTATAAGAATCCATTTTTTCGAGCATGGTGCAATATTCATACCCCGTATAAGTAGGGTCTGCTTTTCTGCCACCAATCCATTCATCGCCGATGGGACCTCCGGAAACGGTAGTTATTTCTTTCAGTCTGTCCATATAGACCGACAAAGCCGCTTGTAATTGCGGATTGCCGGAAGCATAACTCGCCACAAGCAATGGACGAAAATGCTCAAACGTATGCGCCGCATGACCATGCAAACGATAATGCGGATCCATGATATTTTGATACCGAATATCGCCGTTTCGTTTCATTTCCATATTAACCGAATAATCCTTATACAGGAATAAGGCATAATCCCAATACCGAATATCGTGTGTCAATTGATATAACCGGTCTAAAACATCGGTGAAATTAAGTCCGTGTGCAACGCCACCTTCCGCTTTTTCTAATTTGAACGGTTCGGCGACATTGATTTTGTAGTTATCCATCACGTTTTGAACACCGCGTTCCACCGCTTTCAATACGGCTTTATCGTTAGTAAAACCATAATATGCCAACAAGGCGCGAAACAAAGTTGCTTTTGCCCACAATTCACCGTTCTCGCCGCTTTTCTTATCGAAATTGTAACGCAGATCGGGGGCATAAATGCCCAAATAGCCATCCGGGTCCTGAGTAGCCAATATCCGGTTGACATACGTTTTTATCTTTTCAATGTGTTGTTTGTCATTCAACAAAAAAGAGGTTCTGATATAGCCATCCCACCAATTCGACTGGGTTTCGCTGTTCCACCAAAAATATTCGTTCTCATTACCTCCGTCATTGCCTACATCTTTTTGCTTGTCTCCTCGCGTCAGGCGGTTTTTTCCATAGATGTCGTCTTTAATGATTAAATCGGGCACAACGGAGTCCAAGTGTCCTACAAAACCGTCCAAGTCTTTCCGCAACTGTTCCGCCATCCAGCCGGTGGGTTTTATCTCACTTGAAGATAATTGGCTGAATGCTTCTTTCTTCTCTTTTACTTTGGCAAAAGGGTCTTGTTGTGCAAACAGCACAAAAGAAAACGAAGAAGAAAACAAGACGCAACAAGCGAATAATCTTTTCCGAATCCAAGTCCAATTCCAATTAGTACATTTTTTTGTGTTCATTAAGATACTTATTTATTACTTGTATTATCATTATTTAATTTATTTTGGCTGCAAAGATACAAATTATATATTTAATTAACAATGCCTTCCTTTAATGCTTCATGTACAGCCATCAGGTTTTCGGGAGGTGTGAATTTAGGAACCTCGCAACCGCCGGAATTGGTATGTTTGGTGCCGCCTTCCCGAACACATCGCTTCACTTCGTCCTTAATGCTTTGCACACTTCCCTGTAAAAGAACAGCCACCGGATCGTAATTGCCATTTATACAGGAAACGTCGCCATGAAGTTCGGCGACTTTTTTCAAGTCCACCATCCAGTCGACATCAATGATGTCGCAATATTGCGCCGGAAGCAATTCCAAGAAAGGCGTGGTTTGTCCGCAGATATGCAGTTTGGTCAGTCCGCCTGCATCCCGAATAGCCTTCAATAACTTTTCTTCGTATTCCAATGCCAAATCCTGATAGGCAAAGGGTCCGGCAACGGAAGCAATGGCATCGCCCACGCCAATGATGTCGGCACCTGCTGCAATCTGCGCTTTGGCAAACAGCGTTGCCTGTTCCAAACATATTTCCATCAAATCGACAACAAAATCTCGGTCTTCATAAATATCCATCAAGAAATTGTTCACGCCCCTCAAATCCGCTGACATGGCAAAACAACCTTCCACCCAACCGATAATGGCAAATTCATTTCCAACCTCTTTTTTTAATAATTCGGTCGCTTTTACGCGGTCGGTCATTCTCCTCCCGCTTTCAACCGCTACCGGTTTTACTTTCAGCAAGTTGCTCTTGTCTTCAAGCAGCAATACCCTCTCGTGAGGCACATCATCCGCAGGAAATATCACATCCATGCCCATATCCGCACATTCACGCATCGGGTCGGAAATGGTCGAAACAGCATCAATGCCGTATTTATTCATACAAACGATATTAGCCTGCGCTAATTTCTTATAATCCTGACAATATTCCGAATAGGAAACGCCAATTTCCTTTGCTGCCAAAAACATCAGGATATTCAGGTTTGGAACCCTGTCCACCGGCTGATTCTTAATCCTTGCCAATACTCTTTCTTTACTGTTCATAATTTAATTATTATTTTTTAATTCTTTCGGTTTCCCTCCTGTGCGCCAGAAATCCTCAATATGTTCCAATGAAACGCCTTTGGTTTCGGGAATGAAACGATAACCCCAGATAATCGATAGAAAGGCAATAAGCCCGTAAAACCAAAAGGCGCCCATGGGATTGCCCAGATTTTCACCGTTGAGCATAATTTCCGTTCCGGGAACCGTCAGCAAACGGACAATCTTAAAGAACGAAAAGGCGACGGCGGCGTTGAAAAACCAACTCGCCAAAGAACCTAACGCTGCACCCACGCCACGTACTTTCTGCGGGAAAATCTCCGATATAATCAACCAGCCCAAAGGACCGATACTGATGGAGAAAAAGGCTACATAACAAAACATGCAGACGATATAGGTCCATTGATAAGCAACCAACTGTCCGTGAAATGCAAAACACAAACCGAGCAGGAACAGCGAGACCATCATGCCCACCATCCCCAAGAAATATAGTTTTCGACGTCCTAACCTGTCGATAAAATAGACCGACACTAAGGTGAATATCACCGTTACCACACCCACGCCCACGGAAGCCCAAATCGCAGCAACCGCACCGTTGAATCCTGCCATCAGGAATATTTTCGGACTGTAATAAATGACGGTATTGATACCCACGAATTGCTGGAAAAACATAATGCCTACGGCAATAATTAAAGGGATGCGCAACCAGGGTTTCCACAATTCTTTCCAACCTGTCTTTTCGGTTTCGGACGACTTTAATACCTCTTCCTGCATTTGCTGATAGGAATTGAGGGCGTTTTGTTCGCTTTCTATGCGTTTCAGAATTTTCAGAGATTCCTCGGAACGTCCATTGTTGAACAACCACCGGGGCGTTTCCGGCAGGAAAATAATCCCAATAAACAGAATAACAGCCGGAATCGCACAGACATAAAACATCGGGCGCCAACAGGAAATATCCGCTTCATTGGCAAAATATAAATCGGAAATGTAGGACAGCAAAATACCGATGGTAACCATCAACTGAAAAAGGGACACCAATGTGCCGCGTATTTTGGTCGGAGCTATTTCCGCCAGATACAAAGGAACGGCATAAGATGATATGCCGATGGCGACACCCAATCCCAAACGGGCAGTAACCAAAGTCCAAACGGTGGGAGCAATGCCGGAACCTAAGGCGCCGACAATGAAAATGACGGCTGCTATAAGAATGATTTTCCGGCGACCAATCCTGTCGGTCAGTTTCCCGCTGAAGAGCGCACCCAGAATGGCGCCGACCAAACCGGCAGAGGTAATGATTTCCACAAAACCGTCGTCAATTCGAAAATCCTTCTGGAAAAACGGAATGGCACCCGAAATGACCCCTGTGTCGAAGCCGAACAGCAAACCGCCCATCGCGGCGATAATGCTGATGACATAAATTAAACCCGGCTGATAAGTCTCTTTTTTCATATATTTATTTTATTTTTTATTATCAAGGCTGCAAAGGTATGAATTATTTTTCAATGCCGCAAATAAAATCGAAGTCAGGTGAATGTTACCAAACCCCTTCAATCTGCAAAATTGAGCGGGGAGGGATAACAAATTCGCCCGCAGCGTTTTTCGCTTTCAGTCCATCCGTCTGAACGAATTTTGAACCATGAAAAATAGAGCCGCTCCCGTCAAGGAGGGCGGCATTCTGTATCTTCTTCAATCCTTTCCCCGGAATAAAGGGAATGGGCTTGTCATAAGATTTGTTGATAAGCGTCACGGTAAAGCGTTTTCCCTTGTCAACACTTCCGAGGCAATGGAGGTCCGCATCGCTTGACCGGATGTCCACAAGTGTGCCGCCCCGGTGCTTCTTCATCAATGCGAAGACCTGACCGTTGGCGGTCAGCTCGCTCGTGAGGGGGTGTATCATGATAGCTCCTTCGTTCACCGGCTGGAAGTACATACACACCGGCATATTGAGGGCTTTGTATTCTTTGCATATCATCTCCAGCGTCAACGCGGTAAACACACCTTCGATGACGCAAGGGTCGTGAAACCAGGCGTAAAAGACATTCCATTCGTCAAAAGAGATAGCGATTTTCTTTATATCCTCATTCTGAGAATCAAGAAATGCCCGCGATTTTCGGAGTCCATTCAGCCACCCGGCGGGAGCGCCGGTAACCCTTTCGTAACTTTCCTTCAGACCCTTGTCAGTCGCAAAATCAACGCCATGGACAAAATCCCATTGATAGGCGTGAAAGGAAAGGTACGAAATATGCTTTGCCATCGGAGCCAGCCCTTTAGTTATCCAGTCCGCCGGGCGCCCGCCGGGAAAGTAAGGACCGGAGGAAAAAAACTTAATCGAGGGATCAACCTTTTTGATTGCCTCTGCGCAAGAGTTTGCTTTTTTCGCGTAATCTTCGGGGGTATTGAGTCCTTCCATGTGACCGTGGCCGAACTCGTTGCCCAATGACCAGTATTTTACATTGTAAGGTTCGGTATAACCGCGCTCTGCCCGCTTTTTACCCCATTCGGTATCCGTGCTTCCATTGCAGTATTCAACCCACTGGGCTGCTTCTTCGGGAGTGTCCCAGGCAAGATTAATTGTCAGATAGGGTTCAGCACCTATTTCACGACAGAGGGCGATGAAATCGTCGATACCAATTTCATGAAAATCGTATCCTCCGCTGTGGGGCTGGGTCTCCGCAGGCAGATAGGAAAAGAGCGGCGCCCGCTCATCCACATCCAGCAGACCGTCCTTCCAGCGGTATTCGCCCGAAAAGTTGCCGCCGGGCCACCGGAGCAGGGAGATGCCTATCTCGTCCATCAGAGCAACCGCATCCTTTCTCATGCCGCGGAAATTGTCTGTTGGCATAAGGGAGGCAACGCCGAGTTTCAATTCCGCCTGTTGGGAACAACTTATTTCAAAAGAGGCGTTTGTATCGTCGTTTTGCGAGGTAAACGTAAATTCGCAAATCCGCCAGTCTCCGCCTTCGAGGCTGAATGTCTTTTCTCCCTGTACTTTACCATCTGAACCGGTAACGGTAAGGGTCACTTTAAGGGGGAGTTCATCGCCTCTGACCCTTGCGATGAACTTGGCTGTATATGCCGCTCCACCTTTGAGCGCCAGCCCTCTCTGCCCTATCCCCGCTTTTTGATTGGGCTGCGGATTCTGTATAACCGCAGAATTAATTTCGTTACTGTTATTAAAGTTCTTCCACGTATTGCCAACGTGTTTAACGTATGCACCATGGGGTTCCACAGTGATATAGGCGTTTGCCGCTCCCACCCTGTACCATTCGGCAGGCTCTCCGAAATGGGCTGCAGGCTTCCCCGCGAATTTGCGGTTCCGCAAAAGTTGGGCGCTTAGACCCTGATATACCGCGCTACGGGTATGTTCCAGGTTATGACCAAAAAGAGTTTCCTCTATTTTAGTATCCGTCACTTTGCCGAGGTCTATTTTTTGAGCTGCCAACGGATTTGCTGTTGAAACAGCAAGAACTATTAACCCTAAGAAAAATTTATTTGTCTTCATATTTTTTCCATTTGTTATTGATAAGATTTCCATGCGGTGATTTTATACAGCCTGTTTTTGCTTTTACCTTTCCTCACCACCGTTCCCTTGTTTTTGTTCCAACTCAGTTCAACCCAATTGAAGTCTCCCTTTTCAAAATCGAATGTCTCGCCATTGTCTTCAAACAACATGACCGGTTTTGTGGGTTTTCCGTATATCCGGCAGGTAATGTCCAGCACGATTTTCGGGGTGATATATTCCACCGGTGCTGCCAGCGGAAGGATGGTACCTTCTTTCACAAACATGGGAATTTCATCCGTCGTCATCCGGATTGTGTCCCGCTTGCCCCCTTCATACGCCTTTCCCGAATTGAAATCATACCAGGTTCCCGCAGGAAAATACACCAGTCGTTCCGAGACTCCTTCAATGAACGGCGCGCACAGGATGTTGTCGCCCATCATGTACTGGTCCTGGATTGCCCAAACTTCCTTGTCGTCCGGATAATCGAGTATCAGCGACCGAAAGGGCGGTATCCCCTCAAAATGATACCTGGCAAAAGCCGTGTAAAGATAAGGGATAAGGGACATCCGCGTTTCAACCATTTTTTTTACTTTCTGCTCCAGTTCGAGATAGTTGGGCAACACCTCATTCCGGTTATTTTTGTCGTATTCGTAATGAAACCAGGGGGGATTGTTGAGAAACCAGCAGTCGACAATCATGTGTGGCGACATCAGCGTTGTCTGCATTCGCCGTATCAGGTCGTCAGCCGAAGCCGTCTCTCTTACCTCCGGCGACCAGTTCAGCCCTGCAAATCCCGAATTGAGTATCATCCGCACATAATCGCCATGGTTGTACATGTCGCTGTACAGCACTGAACCGTAAGGCGTTGCAAACAAATGCGAGGCTCTGACCTCAAGCAGTGTCCGCCGGTTATTTTTCCGGAAGAGGTCCCATATTGTTTTCTGATACAGCAGTCCGAAGAGTTGTCGGTATTGCACGCCGTCTATCCCCGAAGGGAACTGCGCAATATCGGGAAAACTCCATTCGGCATGGGCTTGAGCATAATCGGCGGCATCGCACTCGTCGAGTTTGAAAGCTGAAATGCCCTTGCTCAGCAGGTTCTTGTCGTGATACGTCTCGAATATCTCCCGTGCTTCCTTCGTAATGAAGTCGGGAACGGCACCTTTCCACACGGCATAATCGCCCGACCACGGTACTATTTCCTCAAACATCGGCGATGCGGGATGAATATAGGCATGCTCCCAGAGGTTCATCTTGTAATTCATCCCATGCATGATGCTGAGCAGGCTGTCGGGGTTGGGAAAATTCTTCGGATGCCAGGTGAACGAGCAGGAATACGCGTTTGAATGCCAGCCGGGTTCCAGTCCGAACATATCGCAGGGGATATGCTTTTCCCTGAAATATTGCGCAAACTTCATCACCTGTGCGTCGTTGAAACTGGTTTTTGCCCTGTATTTCAACCCAAGCCCCCAAAGCGGCGGAATGGCTCCACCACCCGAAAAGAGGTTGTAGCGCTGCATTACCCGCATCATATCAGGTCCGTCGAAGACGTATATTTCCATTCCGTGTGCACCTTCCACCACAATTTCGACATCGTCGGACGATTTGTATGAACGGTTGTAAAGGTCAGCCGGCAACAGCCCCGGCTGTTCGGAATTTGCTTTCAGCGACTGCGCCAATTCAGCCGACTGTGCTGTTTTGTGCTGCGACCCCATGTAGAAACTTACATACCGAGCGGTATTCACCAGCACTCCATATCCGGCAGAGGAAATGTAAAAAGGCAGGGAGGCATGGCTGAAGCCTACATTTCCTACCGTCCAGCTGTTGTTCCGTATGTCGCGACGCAGACCTCGCTGTTGGAAAGTGTTCACTTGCAGCCCAAAACCGTATATTTTTTCGGACGCCTCCATTTTCAGTTCGGCAACCATTCCCTGCGGCGTGTCTTTGAAGCGCACGGCGCGAAGGTCAAACGGCTCGGCACCTCTGTCGGGCAATTCCGATAATGCTGTAGCTGCTGCAGCGTACTTAAAGTCGGTCGGAAGATATTTTTCCGGTTGCCCGGACGTAATTTTCCAAACTCCGGGGAAAATTTTCTCCACCTTTTGCGCCCTGAGCACACAGACTGACAGGAGGCTACAAATAATTGACAAAACAATTCTTTTTTTCATCTTACCTATTCTATTCTATTTTTATTTTATTATTATCATCCCAATTCTTTTTCAATTTGCTCCAGCGACTTGTTTTTGGTCTCCGGCAACACGAAATATAAAATGATGAAACCGACGAAGCAAATGACGCCATAGAGCCAGAAATTATTCGCCCAACCGAGATTTTCCCTGATAGTCGGAAAAGTGAAAGTGAGCGAGAAATTGCCTATCCACAGTACAAAAGCCGACAACGACATGGCTGCGCCCCGCACACGATTCGGAAAAATCTCCGACAAAATCACCCACACGATGGGCGAAAACGTAAGCGCATACACCGCTACATTCAGCAAGGTGAACACGACTATCCAAACGCCCGTGATTTCCTGCGAAAACAGAAAACCGATAATACCGTAGATAACAGTCATCGCCAGGGCGCCAAACAGCATCAGTCGTTTGCGACCAACCCTGTCAACAAGCAGTATTGCCACAATGGAAAAAACCACCATTATCAGTCCTATGACCGCTATGTTGAGCATAATGCCGTTGATGTCGTAACCCGCTTTTCGGAAAATATCCGCGGCATAATAAAATGTAACGTTGATGCCGCACCATTGTTGCAATATGGCAATGAAAAATCCCAAAAGGAGTATTTTCATCATTTTCGGACGGAACAGACTTTTGAAATCCATGCCCGGGTCTTCGTTTTTGAGCGTTTCCTTGATTTCGTTCGTCTCGGCTTTGGCAAATTCAGCGCCACCCATCTTTACCAGCACCTTTTCCGCCTTGTCGTATTGTTTGTTTTTCATCAACCAGCGAACACTTTCGGGAACGATGACCATCAAGACAAAGAATATCAGCGAGGGGATGGCAACAGCGCCAAACATCCACCGCCAACCGGTGATGACATTCCATTCGTTCAGAAAGGCGACTGAATCGGGACTCACTCCCGTATCGTGCGCCGCCGCTATCGCCCAGTTGATGGACTGCGAGGTCAGAATACCGAGATTTATCATCAACTGGTTGATGGATACGAATTTTCCTCTTTGGTGCGCAGGCACCATTTCCGAAATATAGACCGGAGAGAGATTCAGCGTAATTCCAATACCCACACCACCCAGGATGCGGAAAATATTGTACCAAAAGAAAGTGTCTGCCAACGCCGTTCCAAACGCCGATACGGCAAATATCAACCCTGCCGACACCAGCAACCATTTTCGTCCCCAACGCTCGGTGGTGAGGAAACAGAAAAAAGCACCTATCATACAGCCTATCAAGGCGGAACTGGTGCCCCAGCCTTGCTGGACGGGATTGTTAGTGATGCCGAAAAACGGCTCATAAAACGACTTCGCGCCGCCAACGACCACCCAATCGTATCCGAACAGGAAACCACCCATAGCGGCAGCTATGGTCAGCAGCCAAATATAACGATAATTATAGGTCGTTTTCGTTTTTTCCATAGTTCTTTTTTTACTGATTTCTAACTTCCGAAACGGTTTCCATCAAAGCGACCACGTTTTTGACCGGCACATTGGCTTGTATATTGTGGACGGACGTAAATACAAATCCACCATTGGCTCCGAATATGTCGCACAGTTGGCGTACTTGAGTGCTGACCTGTTCGGGCGTACCCAATTGCAGCACTTTTTGCGTATCAACACCACCGCCCCAGAAAGTGATTCGCTTGCCGAAAGTATCTTTCAAAAACTGTGGATTCATGCCTGTCGCATTGATTTGTACCGGATTGATGATGTCGAAACCAATATCAATCAGCGTATCCAACAAGGGAACGATAGCTCCGCAGCAATGTTTGAATGTTTTCCATTGAGTGTTTTTGTGCACCCAGTCGTTGATTTTTCGGTAAGCCGGTCCGTAGAGAGAAGCCAGGGTTTCTGCCGAACAGAACTGACTGTTCTGCGTTCCGAAATCGGTGCCGCACTCATACATCACATCTATACAGTCGCCTGCCACGCGATTTATCTTTTCCATATTTTGAATGGCAATATCCGACTGCCGGTCGAATATCTCGCGGACATAATCTTCCCGTGCCATGGTGGACATATACCAGTCGGCAATGGCGCGGATGCCTTTGGGATTTTTCAAGTTCAATCCCGGAACTAAGGCGATATCGCCCAAACCTGTTCCGCCGATATTAGCCACGACTGCTCTGCCGGTTGCTCTTGCCTGGGTCAAAGCGTCTTTCCAGCAGGCAACATCTGCATCCGTCAGCAGGGTAAATTCTTCCAGATTGTCTTCGACATTCAGTTCCTCACCAAAATCGGTTGCCGGAACACGCTCTATGGCATCGAAGAAATAGCCGCCGGCAGGCATCACCGCACTGGGTGGACAACCGGTGTCGCCTTGCGGGAAAACATACATATTGCCGTTTTCTTCTTTCGTTTGGAAAGATGCGGGCAACAATACCGTCTGTCCCCACGGCATCCGTTTTTCGACGAAATTTTCCTGCTTGTGTCCGAACATGTCGTACTGACCGCCTACCGGAATCGTATCGACGTTCCATATTTTCACTAACTCCTCATCAACTTCCCCCAGCATCTGGTAAGGCTCGATGATTTTTACCGGCTTCGGCTCCAAGCCGTAATGTTGCCGCAAGGATTCAATCATTTTTGCATGGATGCCGGTTACCGATGTGGCACCAAAATCCAAGGCGATTTTATCCGCTTCCCTGTGGGATAATACTGTTTTTACTCGTTCTTTTCCTGTCATAATTATCAATTATTTATTATTTATTTCTACCCGCAAAAGTAGTTATTTTTTTTCAATAATGTCATTTTTTTTCATTTATTTCTACCACACTTGCTCGGTATTCATCGCTTAAAGTGATTGTCAGTCCCGATTTCATCAAAGTGCCTCCGGTATAAACGCCTTTGGAGACGCCGTCAACGAAAACTTTGTATTTGCGTTTGAGGTCTAACCCTTTCAGGATGGCGTTAAATGAGGGGCTGCTGCTGCGGGTGCGATAAGCCGTTACTACGGATTTTCGCTTATCGGGTGTCACGTATTGCAGGGCTGTCCACTCTGTTGGGTCATTGTAATCGGGCTGCGGCGTCAAGTGGTAGCAGTCGGCGTCAGCAATAACAGTCCGAATGCGTTTGTAGAGCCTCACATTTTCCACTGCACTTTGCCACAGTGCGGGCGACCATTCAATAATTCTGCTGGAGATGCCAAATTGTCCGTTCATCGGTATTCTGAACATAAAATCGTAATATCCGACCGGTAACGTCTGGTCTATGGTTGCGTCATGGTCGCCTCTGCCCACTATCCAATGGTTAACCGCCCGTGGAATGTATTCGAGCGTGGACGACCATGCCATGCCTATCGACGGATTAGGGGTGGTGATATCGGAAAGCCATGTTGTGTGCGTGCGCGCAGCAATTCCATTGTCGAGACGCAAGCCGCCGCTGGAACAATTTTCTATTATCATGTCGGGATAACGGGTATGCAAAGAATCCAGCCACGCATAATAGCCTCTAATATGGCGGTGAAGACGGTCGCCGGTTTTGATGCCGTCTTTATTTTCGAGCTTGGCGCCAATGCTGACATTATAATCCAATTTCACCCAGTCGATACCCTTACATTCACGGTATATCCTGTCAAACTGTTCCAGCGCCCATTGAAAAACCTGTGGCTGAGCAAAATCCAAATGTTTACGATTATCGTAAAGGGGGGGACCGTCGTATTGCAGACACCATTCAGGATGTTGGTTGAATAAATTCGATTTTTCGCCCGCCACTTCTATTTCAAACCAGAGACCGAACTTCATGCCGTGTTTGCGTACGTCATCTACCACATCTATCAGTCCGTTAGGGAACGATTCGGGATTCGCATACCAGTCGCCGACTTTCTTACCCCAGTCTTTGTCGCCATACCAGCCGGCGTCAATGACAAACACCTCGCATCCGAGGTCGGCAGCTTTGGCGATGTATGGCTTCAATGTCGTGACAGTAGCATTTCCGTACAGAGCATACCATGAATTGAACTGCACCGGCATCAACTGTGCGGCGGGCAACTTCGGAATGAGAAAATCATTTTGATAACGATGCAGGTGATTGGCGGCTTCGTCCATCGAGGTGCCTCCGCTTATCAACACCGAAGGAAGAATATGCGTTGCTCCGGGCGTCAGTACGAGAAAACCGTTGTCGAAATACTCGCTCATACAGATGCCGGCAGGCTGATGTCCTATCGTTGCCGACCAGTTGCCCGACCAGGCAATCTGCATAATATAACAAACGCCGGCATCGGCTGAATGGATGCACATCCAAGTCGCATAAGCCGCAGACGAACGTCCTTCTTTGGATACAAACAGGGTATCGCCCACTAAGGGTTTCGTTTGCAGTTTGCGCTCTTTCCCCCATGTGGAGGTCATATAAGAATATTCGTAGTTTTGAGGAGGAAATGAAAAACTGCCGGAAGGCATTTCAATAACTCTGAAGGGATAAGCACCTGTATTGCGCAGTTCGGAGCTTTGTTCAATCACTCCTGTTTGCCCATAAGCGTTAAACCTGCCGGAAATTTGCAGCGGTAGCAAGCGATGTTTGAGTTGATAATGCAGGGTACGCACATCTCCCCGACTGCTTTCCTGTATATCGGTAACTGTGAAGTCGCTCGGCGACAAGTTTTTATCTTCCACATTCCCAAAGTGGAACGAATACCAGGCGGTATCATTCTTTATATGGCTTTCAAGTCCGGCTTTGTATTGCAAACCGTCTTTGTCGTTACGCAAATAGAGTGCAAAATCGCCTGTTTTGAGTTGATATTGTTGGCTAAAACTCTCCAATGCAGGGAAAATCAACAAGAATAATACGATGATGATACGTTGTTTTATTGTCATAATAATTGATTTTTTTATTTATATCATTTTTTTGCAAAATTAATCATTTTATGATAGGCTGTTAATGTGTTTCCAAAATGTTAGAAAGCGCAGCTCCCATAATATGGTTGTAATCGGGATGGAGATAATGAAATACCTTGACGGAACTCTTTTTAACTTTCAAATCTCCTTTAAAAACAGGCAACTTGGAGGAACTTTCGGGTGCCTCCGAAAGACGGACAGGGTCAAATGAGAACACCTTTACTTCTTTGTTGCCGATTCCCAATTTTTGGGCTTCTCGGGGCGAACAGGCGATATAGCCCCCATCCTGTCCGGCGTAAATTTTTCGTCCGGCGGCATGGATAAAAGGTCCGGTGCACCACATATTTCTCGGCTTGGTGGAAATTGCGTCCGGTGTACGGTCTAAATACGGAATCGGGTCTTCTTTGGATGCCGTTAAAGCATAGTTGATAAAATTCTGCAAACGCACGGAAACGTTTTTCAACCATTCTGCCTGGTTGGGGATAACGAAGAAAGTATTATAGGTATAGGCATTATTTTCCTCAATATCTTCCCTGATTGCCTGCACAAAACGTACGCGCGGGACACAGGGACACCAATAAATGGGCAAATCGCTTGTTAAGAGGCACCGATAGGCATTGGGGTCTAATGTGACATTCCACTCACCCTGTTTACCGTGCGGACCGTTTCCGGCATTGACATAGATGGCGGATACTTTTTTTCGCAACAGTTCCGGTTCCCTGTTGTAAGCCGCGGCGAAATCGCGGCAACTGCCGACCAAAAACATGACCACTTGTGCATCGGATTCCCGAAGTGTCTTGAGAATCAGTTCCACGCCGCCCTGAAATTCAGCCGGCTGGTCTTTGCCCTTATCATCCGGAGAAGCCAACAGCTGGCGCAAACCAATTGAGTATGGAGGAATGGCACGCCCTGTAATAGCCGCGATTTGCTCCAGCGGCACGCGACCAAATTCCTCCGGTTGCCGCCCCCCGTGTGCTACATCGAATATAAAAGCCTTGACATCAAATTCCGGCATCATAAACAAAGTCGCCACATCATAGTGGTCATCAGGGTCATCCGGCGGATTAAAGAGGTCGGAAGAATAGATGACCGGTATTTTTTTTGCCTCCTGCCCGTTCGCAAACGAACAGGCAAAGCATGCGACCAAAAGACAACTTAACACTTTCACTAACTTTAATTTAACTGAGTTCATATTAATTATATTATTTTTTATTCCTTTATTTATTTAACAACCTACTATCGTTACTGTTTTATTTTCGATGTTTTCCGTTTTGAGATAAATTTTAGCATCCCAATCTATTGGGATACTACGGTCGAATATAATCAGCCAGCCCTCGTTGACACCCAATGTATCCATATAATTGATGATTTGGGTATAACTGTTTTCTTCGGTTTTGGAGCTGCGGCGGAGTTTCAGTTCGACGGGGTATTTTTGCCCTTCAAACAACACACACAAATCCAAGCGTCTGCGTCCTGCCGCAAACTCGCGGATAATTCGTCCGCCCCCGTTGACTACCCGTTGCAGAAATGCCTGCAAAATCAGGTGAGGTGCTGCCTCTTTATACTGATAACGCTCTATCCAGATTTCACTGTTCTCGCGCCAGAATACCTGAAAATCTTGCAAAAGCAGGGTCATGTCTATGTGTCCGTTTTTCAGGTAACGGGGCATCTGGTATGAATCCTTGCCTTCGCTTAAATCTTTTTGCGAATCGGCACTTAATGTACGGATGATTACCTCGGCGTATATCGGGTTAGAGGGCATGATTACGCCGTTTGCTTCCTTTATCAATCCAAGGTCTGTGGTGTAGCGGTAGTCGTCCGACTGTGTGGTAATACCCGACAGTTCACCGATAATAACCGGTTCCATCACCCGCCGCACGCGCTCCTCTTTGAGCCGTTCCAACAGGCTGTCTATGTGTGTGTCGCGGCGTAGAATGATGGTTTGGATGGCTGTATCCACCAATTCGGCAGTCACCGGCTTGGTATAATCGGACTGGAGCATTTCAACTATCACTTCGCTGGCTATCGCGTTGACCAACCACGGTTGCCCCTGTGTCTGTTGATGCACCAATTCAATCGCTTCCGGCTCAAAGACTTGTCCTTTTTCGGTGGTGTGCTGAGCGTACAATTTCATTATTTCCTCTTTTGTGAAATTGCTAAAAGTCATCGCTTTAGCAATAATATTAAAAGGACTTGCACTGCCCAAACTCTCGCTGTCGGGACGGATTTTTGCCTTGAAATCGCGGATGTTGCGCATACCTACCAAGGCTACCGAATGCACAAACGGCGACAGACTGCGCGTGTTGTAGCCATTCCGCAACTGCCGCAGAAAGGAAATCAGCGTGCCCTCGCTCAAGCAGTCGGCTTCATCGAAAAAGATGACCAACGGCTTGTCTAA
This sequence comes from Candidatus Symbiothrix dinenymphae, assembly GCA_001417715.1. Lineage (GTDB taxonomy): Bacteria > Bacteroidota > Bacteroidia > Bacteroidales > Azobacteroidaceae > Azobacteroides > Azobacteroides dinenymphae. The sequence goes on along the minus strand of BBRT01000208.1, from coordinate 22,938 downwards.
GGCGATACAAAAGAAAGTCAGCTCCCGCAACAACAATAATGCATAAGTGCTGTTGCCGCTTACATTTTTTGCAAAATCTTCCGCGTGGGGAATATTTGACAGTTGCAATGCCGTTGCAATACCTCCCAATATTGCCAAAATGCCCTCTTTCGGGTCAATAATTCCCTGTGCCACTTCCAACGAACAATACAGCGCATAATAGTTGCCTTCGCGATTGATGCGGTTGGTCAGGTCGAGCAAAAATGTGGTTTTACCGCTCTGACGGGCAGCATGAATCACAAAATACTGCTCACGGTCTATCAGCTCATCTATCCCTTTCAACCGCGACGAAGCCTCTATCATATAGTGTTTCGCCGCAATACAGGGTCCTGCTACATTAAAATAACGTGCCATAATTCATTTATTATTATCGAAGCGCAAAATTACATAAAATTTTTGAGATTCCAAGCATATACCTAAATTTTTTTAATGACTATCCATTATTCAAAAAAAAACATTACCTTTGCAGCAGTAAAAATGAAAAATAAAAATTGACTGTATGAAAAATACTCGTCTTAATCCGTTGAATGACTATCTGTTCCTCAAATGTATGGGGGAGAAGGGTGATGAGGTGCAACTTCTGGCATTTCTTAATGCCGTGCTGCACCGCACCGGCAAGGATAATCTGCAATCGGTGGAAATCCGTGAAGACAGGATGTTCTCTGCCGAAATCATCGGTGACAAGACGAGTATTCTGGATGTCCGAGCTAAAACCGCCGACGGGACAAAGGTGAATGTAGAGGTACAACTCAGCAATATGGGCAATATGGATAAGCGCAGTCTGTTCTACTGGAGCCGTGATTTCTCGGAAAGTCTCGAAAAGGGGCAAGACTATCTGGAACTGCCTGCGGTCATCAACATCAACATCGTCAATTTTGAGTTTCTTCCGGGGGGTGATTTTCATACGAGTTTCCATCTCTGGGAAGACCACAACCGTGAATGTATGCTCAGCGATGCACTGGAAATACATTTCATAGACATGGTGAAATTCAGATGTCTGGTAGAGAAAGATTTTCTGAATGATCCCCTGCACCGCTGGCTGATTTTTTTGGATAAAAATGCAGATAAAATAATTTTAAAGAAGGTAATAAATATGGATCCGGCAATACAAAAAGCACAGGAAAGAATAACTTTCGTGGCGCAAGACAAAGAAAGTCTTAGGGAGTACAGAATGCGTGAAAGGGCAATGTGGGATTTCACCAGTGCCATGAACTTCGCAAGGAAGGAAGGCGAAGGAAAAGGAATTGTCATCGGCGAAAAACGAGGCGAAAAGCGAGGAGTTGTCATCGGCGAAAAAAGAGGCGAAATACGAGGCGAAAAGCGAGGAGTTGTCATTGGCAAAAAACGAGGATTTGTCATTGGCGAAAAGCGAGGCGAAAAACGAGCAACCGCAAAACATGCCCTCAAATTAGCCCAGCGGGGCATGAATGTCGTTGAGATAGCCGACATTATTGATTTGAACATTGATGAAGTGAAGAAAATCATCAAGAATGCGCAATAGCAGAGGAATAAAAGAAAAAACCTCTCCTGCTCTCACAAAAGAGGTCTTCTGTAACCATCGCAATAGGCGCTCCCCTTGGGTGCGCGCTTTCACTACTTAGTATAGATGTCAACCTCGCAGAGTGACCCATTGGGGGAATCCGACAGGAGAACTTTGAGGTATCGCCCGTTGGCAGCAACATCCTGCGTCAACCAGTGGTCGTTCCAGGTCGCGCTTCGCCCGATTTCCACACCCCAGTTGGCGCCAAAGTCCATGTCGTCGTTGCCGATGTAAAACACACAAGTGTTGGCGTAGCCGGCACCCAGCTCTCGCCGCAGGACGTCGACTTTGACAACATCGTGCGCTGTTTGCATATCTATAACAACCCAGTGAGGAGCAAGAGCAGCCACACTCACCCAAGGTAAACTCCAATAATTTTGACCTCTTCCATCATATTGGTTATGCCAGATATTACTGTTATTATTAATATAAATACCATCAATAATTTTCTCCGGTCCGAAGTTATCGACTGCCTCGTCGCTGGAGGCCGTCACCGTCCAGCCGGTTTTGTCTAATAATACCGGCGTGATATTTATGATACAGGGAATGACCACGTTTTGTGATATCGAGCCATCGGCATTGCTTGCCGTGACAGTAACGGGGCCTTCTTGCGTACCGGTTGTAAACAAGCCGCGTTTGCTGACGGTAGCAATATTGGGGTCTGACGACGTCCATACGATGCCTTCCGTGGCATTTAACGGCACGGGGGTTGCAATTAGAGCCTCCTGAGCCTCTTCTCCATACCATGGTTTCTTTGGCGGCGACAGGATAATGCCGGTCAGGGGTATGAACGTCCTGACCCGCACGTCGATGGTTATTCGGTCGTTGTTCGACTCCACAACCAGCGAGGTGAGTCCTTCGCCTATGGCTTGCACCAGACCGGTCTGGCTAACCGTTGCCACTTCTTCGTTCAGACTGGTCCATTTATAGACTGCACCGACGGGATTTGCCGTCACCTGTTTCTGGCCGCCGACAAACAGTTCCAGAGAGGTCTCGTTCACAGACGGCGGGTTCGTGATTGCACTTTCCGGATATTCAGTACATCCGGCTACAACGGCAAATAAAACAATGCACAAATTGCTAAAATAATTATGTCTTTTCATCACTTTTAATTTTTTAATTTTTAATTCTTTAATTTTTAATCATATTCAAGTCTCAACTCTTCCTTCATGTGATAAGTTGTGCCCTGATATTCATATTCATACTGAAGCTGGAATGTTTTATACATTTTCCCAAATCCGTCATTTTCGACTTTGAAAATGTTCGGATAATTGTCATCCCAATTGGTGGTAGCCGCTGGGGCAGGGTCGTAATAGGTGCCGCCGGGACCATCGTCAACGGCATTTTTCTGCCTGACGGTTATTTTGCTCCACGGCGTGATGGTTACTTTGTTATCGTTACCGACATCAAGCAAAATAGAGCCGTTTTTGATAATGTCTCTTTTTGCTTCGTAATCGATATTGCCTGCCATGATTCTTGCCTGCGTTCCACTCACAGGAAAGACCTGCTTGTTGCCCATGATGTTGGCTCCGTTGCGCACCCCGCGAAAATTGTACAGGGTGAAAAGGGAGGTTGGCGTCTGCGTGGCATAGAAATTTTTCAGCAGCACGCGGTACAGCACATCGCTTTTTTCGGGGTTGAACTCATAAGCCGAGTATGTATTCACACGCAGCGGAATGAGATAGGTGGAATCGGGACACAGTCCGGTTGCGCGGATTTTGATTTTCATCCGTCCCGTTCGTTCGCCTGCGGGAATAGTGATGTTGGCGGGATTGTCAATCACATACCTGTCCGCGGAAAGATACTGTGCATACTTGCCTTCATCCACATCATAATTCCCGACATTGTAACGGTCCAGCAGACTCTCATCTTCTGTCATGTTTATACTGATGGCTGCCCCCGTTGCCAGAGAGCCACCGCAGGAGGCCACCACACAACCTTCCGTTTCGGTGGCGGCGGTACCCAATTCATGTTCTTCGGCGAAGACATTATAACCGTCTTCACTCAGCATGGCAATCACAGTCTTATACTGCTCACGCTCAAAAAGCTCGTCTCTATCGCAAGAAAAAACACCCGCAACAAGCACCGCCACACTAAAAACTCGTACACATTTCATATTCTTCATAATTCAAAAATATTTTTAATTTCGAAATTTCTAAACTCTAAACTCTAAAAACTAAACTCTAAAAACTACCATCCGGGGTTCTGGTCGAACGAAGGAAGGCGTTTTATCTCATCTCGCGGTATAGGCAAAAAGACAAGCCTTCGATTGACCAGCCTGTTCCCGATGCGGGTACTGTTGGGAATCGACCTCTGGTAGAAAGCATCCTTGCCGGCATTGGTGTTCATGCCCCGGATGGCTTCACTTTCAGACGCTTCATAATCACCCCATCGGCGCACGTCGAAGTAGCGGCGGTTTTCGTAGAGAAACTCCACCATGCGTTCCTTCTTTATTTTTGCCAGCACGAGCGCTTCGTCTGCCACTTCCGCATCGGTCAAGCCGGGCAGTCCGGCACGGTAGCGCACCTGATTGAGTGCTTTTTTGATTTCCGCCCCGTCGCGACGAAAGGTCTGCGCAGTTCCGTTCACATTCACTTCATAGCTGCCGCTGCCGAGGCTGTTCAGTGCTTCGGCGTAGGAAAGCAATATTTCGGCGTAGCGGATAATCGGGAACGGCTTGTCTGTCCGGCGGGCAGCCGTTCCGCTCCATGCGTCTATCGGATTAATGTATTTGGTGAGCACATAACCGGTGGCAGGGTGATAGGCGGGGTTGTTACTGCCCGATTTCCCGTTGGGCGAATCGTAATTGTAGGTCACGGTGAGATTCTTCTGCGCGTTGTCGGACGTGGACTGGAGTGGCCAGTGACGCTCGCTGAAACCTACGGAGGCGTAAAAGCGCGCCTCGCGGTTGACATACATATTGTAAACACCCGCGTTGAGCCGGTAGCCCGAAAATTCCGTCATTGAACCGGTGAATCCGGTTTCGCTGTACGGATATTGTGCGCTTGAGGCGGAAATCGTGCGACCGTCAGCCATCTCGTAGGCATCAACAACCTTCTGGGTAACGCTCACTCCGTTATAGCCACCATTGGCAAAAGGGAAGGAGTAGCGGGTGTAATCTCTAATACTGGCTGAATTTCTTGCCCAGATAAATTCGGGGTTTACGGTCAACACGGTTTTGCCGTTAAACATGTCGGCATACGAATGGAAGGGGTCAATGCCGGCTGCTCCGTCGGGAAACGCATTGCCGTAATTGGGGTCGGATACGCCGGTCGGGAACGGACGTGCCGTCGTCCAGGTCGCAGCGTCTTCTTCCACCGTGTGCAGTTTATACATGGGCAGTCCGGCGTCGGTCATGTCCATCACTCGTTTTGCCGCTGCTGCCGCCACCGCCCAGCGTTTCGGGTCGGGCTGCTGTGCGATGTAGTGTTTGCCGTCGGTTTTGCGCGTCCAGTCGCCGAAATAAATTCGTGCCGCCGTGCCGCCGTTGAACAGGGGGCTGGCGTGTATCAGTCGCAACCGTGCCGTCAGAGCGTAGGCAGCGCCTTTGGTAGGACGTCCATATTCCAGGATGGAAGACACTTTTTCCGGCATATAGCGCGCCGCCTCTTCAAATTCCGTACAGATATATTCCACGGCATCGTCGTAGAGGTCGCGGGGTCTGTCGTAATTTGCCATTTCTTCGTTGTTGGGCGGTAATTCGTCGTAGAGCAACACCGGAGGACCAAAATTGGTCACAATGTTATAATAGGCATACGCGCGGATAAAGCGGGTATAAGCCAATATGCGCTGCCGCTCGGAAGTTGTCCAGTCCCGCGCTTCATCCGCCCGCGCAAAAATGGTGTTGCACTGGCGGATAATCTTATACCAGTCAGCCCAGCGATTGATGTTGCCGATACTGTTGGCGTTGTAGTCGCCCAGCACATATCCCATTCCCTGAAAGTCCGATGTGGGGAAAAGGCAGAAAGCCTCGTCTGTTGCCATGGGACCGGGTGTGTACATTTCAGCACCGCCGAAAAGCGCACCTTCGTCAGTAAAACGGCTCGCGGCATCCCACATATAAGCCTCTATATACCTTTTGTTGGAAAAGATGGAATCTATTTTCATCTCTTCATCCAGATAATCGTCTATCTCCAAGAAATTGCAGGAAGACAGCAGCAAACCGGCGACAAGCGACAGCATGACTGATTTACTATTTATTCTATTTATTCGTATCATAATTTTTTTTATTTTAATATTTTAAAGATTGATGTATAGTTGCAGGCTATATACTGCGGGTATCGGATAAGCCTGCCCGTTTTTATCAGCCTGTTCGGGGTCAAACACTTTCACTTTGTCCCACACATAGAGGTTGTTGCCCACTAATTGCAGGTCGATGGACGAGATGCCGATTTTTTTCAGGGGAAGCGACCGGTAATTATAGTTGAGCGTCACTTCCTGCAGGCGCAGGTAGCTGGCGTCGCCTTTCCAGAAATCCGACAGTTGCGTATTGTTCGCATTGTTGCCGTATTGCAGACGCGGCAGTTGTGCGTTCGGATTTTCTGCCAGCGAGGCATCAATACCGTGTGCCTGCGCGTAATCTCTCGGTATCCACCGCGTGCTCGGGTCGTTGAATCCGGCAAGCACATTGCCCGTTTCACCATTGTAGAAAGGTATATACCCCATGCTGTTGCGGAAATAGTCTGTTTTGCCGGTTCCCTTAAACAGCACGCCGAGCGAAAAGTTCTTATAACGGAACTCGCCGCCGAAACCGTACATCACCAAAGGATACATTGACTGGTAGGAGAGGGGCGTCTTGTCCTCGTCGTCGATTTTACCATCGCCGTTGATGTCCTTATACTTGAGGTCGCCGGGCATCACTTCTCCCCAGGTTTGTTTAGGGCTGTAGCGGATGTCGGCTTCGTCTTTGAAGAAACCGATTGCCTGCAACCCGCGAACTACACCATTCGGCTGACCGACGTTTTCCATATACGGATATTTCTCGTTCAGCGCTTCCCAATTCTGTACCAGGTTCTGCGAGAAGGTGTAATTGGCGCGGAGGGTAAATCCCATATCCCTGTTGATGTCCTGCATATAGGTGATGTTGCCGTCGGAACCCCAACTTTTCATTCGGCCCACATTGCCGTAGGGCATGGTGGTGAGACCAACATAATCGGGCACCTGCACGCGCTGCGCAAAAATACCGTCGCGCTGGTCGTTGAAGTAGTCCACCGTGAGGGAAACACGGTTCTTCAACAGACTGACATCGATACCGATATCGGTTTTGAGTGCTTTCTCCCACACCAGGTTATCGGCTCCTTCGCGGGTTACGGTCACTGTTTCTACTCGCTGCGTGCCGCCCCAGAGGTATCTGTTGTCCACGGTTACCCTTGTCAGGTAGGGGAAACGGGTGGCGCCGCCGATGCGGTCGTTGCCCACCGTTCCATACGAGCCTCTGATTTTGAAGAAGTCAAGCCAGCCTGCATTGTCCTTCACCCACTGATAGCCTGTTGGTATCCAGCCCAGGGCTATGGAGGGGAAAAACCCGTACTGTTTGCCGGGCGTGAAGTTTTCGCTGCCGGTGTATCCGAAGTTGACGTCTATCAGATAGGTATCCCGGAATCCGTAAGTGAGTCGGCTCGAAACGCCCTGATACCTGACAGGGATTGCCTGCAAACTGTTGTAAGTGTTATTCACCGCGTTGATAACGGGTCCGGCATCCTTCGTATCCTGCTGGTCGCTGAGATAGTAATAGACCAGACCGCCCACGCGGTGGTCGCCAAAGGCACGGTCGTAATTGAGCATCGTTTCAAAATAATATTTCCGGTAGGAAGTTTCCGTTTTTGAATATTCCACCTTTTGGTTCGATACCTGCTCACGTGTAATCAACTCTCCCTTGCCGTTTCTGTTGATAGCCCTGTACATTGCCGGCATGGTGAAGCGGCGTTCAGTCAGGTATCCGTTGCGGTTGTAGGCACCTTGTACCCTGAGTTTCAATCCTTTGGTAAGGGCTTCCAAATCCTGGTTGATGGCAAGGGTGAATTGCGAACGGCTGTCCTGACGGCTGCTTTTCCCCGTACGGTTGATAAGTGCGTAGGGCGATGCCATATTGTTGGCACCTGCGGCAGGCAGTTGACCGTTGGAGTAAACCGTCGGGAACAACAGGGGGTTAAGCATTGCCTGCGCCTGCCAGACGTAGTCGGTATTCATACTTCCCGGCAGGTTGTTGATGGACATATAGGCTTCCGAGCCGAAATACATGACGGTGCTTTTGGTCAGGTTAATGTCCAGATTGGAGCGAAAGGAGTAGGTTTTATACCCGGCATTGGAAGCGTAGGGGCTGTCCTTTTCAACCTTGTAGGCGGCGTCTTCGTCGGACATGCCGAGGCTGACGAAATACCGTGCAATCTGTCCGCCCCCGCGCGCGCTGGCATAGTAACTCTGCTTGAACGAGGTACGGTTCACTATCTCGTCCTGCCAGTTCACATCGGGATAGAGGTCGGGGTCCAGGCCGTCGCGGATAACGTCTAACTGCACGTCGCTGTACCTTGCCTTTTCGCCGCGCACTTCGAAGGCTTCATTTGCCAGGCGGGCATAGTCATAGCCATGCAGATATTCGGGCAGGCGTTTGAGGTGCGAAATCGAAAAGTTGGACCTGAACGCTACCTTCAGTTTGCCTTCCTCGCCGCGTTTGGTGGTAACGATCACCACGCCATTGGCTCCGCGCACGCCATAAACGGCAGTTGCCGAAGCATCCTTCAGCACGGAGAAACTCTCCACATCGGCAGGGTCTATCGTATTGAGGTCGCCCTCAAGCCCGTCGATGAGTACCAGCGCGCTACTGTTGGCACCGAAGGTGCCGATGCCGCGCACCCAGAACTCGGCAAGGTTTTTTCCCGGCTCGCCGCTGGTTTGCGTGGTGATGATACCTGCCACCCTGCCACCCAGCATGTTGGTGATGGAGGGTGAAGGCACCTGCAACTGAGCGGCATCAATGGTGGAAACGGCAGCCACAGACGAGATTTTTCGCTGCGTGCCAAGTCCTACCACCACCACTTCGTCTATCTGTTGGGTTGACTCGGCAAAACGTATCTCTACATTTTTGTTTTCTTCCGTCACCAGATATTCCACCTTGTCGTAGCCGACAAAGGAAACCACCAGCACATCGCCGCGTTGAGCTTTGATGGAAAATTTACCGTTGAGGTCGGTGGCAGTGCCAAAGCTTGCTTTCTCTTTGATGTAAATGTTCGCTCCGGGCTGCGTTTCCCCGAGTTCGTCATACACCGTCCCTTCAATGGTGAAGGTCTGCTGCTGTGCCGCCAGCGTAAAACCACCCAGCAACAGCACTAATAACATACATATTTTATATTTCATTGATAATATTTTTATTAAATTGATACTTTATTAATCATTAACAATTAACCATTATTCAACGGCTAATCTTCTGATACGGCAATTCCCGAAATCGGATATGTAAATGACGTCATCCGCATCCACAACAACCCCGTGCGGCGACGAAAACATTGCGTCGTCTTTAGAGCCGTCCCTAAAATCACGGACTCCCGGTATTCCGACAATCGTTTCCACCATCATGGTCTGCGTGTTGACCATCCGGATGCAGTCGTTGGCGTTATCTCCCACATATAAATTGCCGTCCGAATCAAAATTCATCATGCGTATGCCGTTGAACTGCGATATCGCTATCGGTCCGTCTCTGTGACCGGCGACATATGATCCCGTCAACTTTTCAAACGTTCCGGAGTACAACCCGTCGGCGTCGCGGGTAACATCCCTGACATCTATCCGGCAGATACTGTTGGCATAAGTGCCGGTGTACACCTCTACATAACCTATCCAGAGTTCGTTTTTGTTGATGGGATGAAAGGCTGTTCCGTAAGATGCTCCGGGAGCTGACCTGCCCACGATGGTAGCTTTCCATGTTTGAGGGTCAATTTTGACGATATGTCCGCCGGCGTAGCGTGTGTAAAAATAACCGTCGTCTTCGTTCAGAAGACACTGGTAATGGGTATAGAAATTATCACCGAAGTTGTTGGGACCACCGCTTGGAACAGGTCCCCATCCATTTTCATCCCACTCGCTGATAAACTGTTGTTTAAGTGCCCAGTTGTCTTTCGGATCCAACGTTACGAACAGGTCTCTGTTGGAGGGACCTTCAGCGCCCATTTGCAGCACACCCGTTTGGGGATTTGCATACGGGGCACAGCGCGGCTGGTATCCCTGTGCGCCGGTGGCAATTACCGAAACGATATTTTCTGCGACGTTGATTCGCATCAAATCATTTCCTCCCGAACAAAAGATGTTGAAATCTTTATCCACACCTAAATAAAGGGCTTGGAATTTTGACTGCTCCAGGGGTCCGAGTACGGGTGGATTGGGTGCGGATCCGTCTCCAACAACCGTAGTGACGGAAGCTGCCATTTTGTAGCGGAAAGAGCCTGAATAGGCTTTTTTGGGACTTTCGCCGACAGCCACGCTCACTGTACAGACGTCTCCCGGCAAACGGGGTACCAACGCCAGAATACGCGTACCGGTAGAACTAAGCACCGAGGCTTCCTTTTCATTGAAATAGACCTTGATTTGTGACGGGTCGCTACCGAAATTGCTTCCGTCCAGAAGCACCATCTCGGATATTCGCCCCGAATCAGGCGCAAACGAAGTGAGCACAACCGGCTGCCCGGGGTCGTACACCGCTTTCTCCTTGTCTTTGCTGTCCTCGCAGGACCCAAAAACACACATGCACACCCCCAGCACCAACAAAATGCTCGGCAGAGTGCCTCTTACATTAGCGAAGTTGTCGCGAAGTTGTCGCGAAGTTGTCGCGAAGTTGTCGCGAAGTTGTCGCGAAGTTGTCGCGAAGTTGTCGCGACTTCTGCATCTAAAATTCTTCTTCATAAAATTTAATTTAAAATGTTTAACAAATTTGTCATGAATTGCCACTATGGCAACTCGGCGACAAAGGTAGAGAATGTTTTTGAAATGACAATGGATTTGTTTAAATTTTAACATAGTTTTGTGTTAAAGTTTGTTAAATCATTATTCTCGTCATTGCAGGCTTGCCCCGCAATCCCCTGTATCGTCATTGCGGGCTCGCCCCGCAATCCCCTGAAAATGAGGGGGATGTTTGAGCGATAGCGCGATGTAAGGACAGCGCGATGTAGAACAGGGGATTGCGGGTCAAGCCCGCAATGACGGTTCGGGGTGAACGGGCTGAAAGCCCAGCATATCCCAGCCCAACGCATCGCGTTGGGATAATGGGGTTTTGTGTGTTTTTCGCCCTGAAAGGGCAACATATCATTATGTTGCCCCATCATATCCAATTATCATTATCATTATCATTATTATCCCAACGCGATGCGTTGGGCTGGGATATGCTGGGCTTTCAGCCCGAACACACGCAATGTCGCTCCACAGCCCTCATCCCGTAGGGATGAATCGCTCGGTAGAAAAACGCATCCCCCCCTCTCCCCTCCCTTATTCCCTTATTTGGGCAAGGGGGGAGAAATAAGGGAATAAGGGCGGAAAATGTGTATGGGTTGCCATTGGCTACTAAGGGCATCCTTGAAAATAAGGGTGGAAAATAAGGGTCAGAAAAATTTCCGGCTAACGTATTTTCTCAACCATTTTTCAATACTTGAAATGCCTTTTTGCTTCTCTAAAAACAGTGTCAAAATCGGGCATGTCGTGAATTTGCGAAGATAATTTCTTTGACCAGTCGCGTTTAAAAATGAGTTCCTTGCCTAACGCTTTTTCTAAAAACTTTTCGGGATTTTGCCCTTTGTGTTTTGCCTTACTCTCAAACTCGAACAAATGGTCGGCAACTTTTAGCTGCTCAATTTCTGTCAAATACCAAAAGTCATACAAATCTCTTGGCTGGGTTCTACCCATTAATGCCGCCATTTTCTCTATCAACACTTCGGCAAGTGAGTAACATTGCAAAGTAAAATCTTCTTCAAGGTCGGAATAAGTGCGGAAAATATTTCTCATTTCAGATGCCGTTTCCAAAATCTCGCCGCGCGTAATGTCAATCTTCAAATCACGGCTGCCCATACTGCCCTGTAGCGAAGCCACATAATCAATGTAAAACTGAGGACTCCCCGATTCGTGAATTGTCCCTTTCTTCGGGTCAATCTGCATATCAATGTTTGTTTCTTCTTTCACAAAATCGAAAAGCAACCACGAAAGCACATAATCTTTTTCTACTTGACGGTCGCTCACACGGTTTTGCGTTGCAATTTTGTTTATTTCTTTCTGCTCTATCATAATTTTAGCTGTAAATTGGGGATATTATAGATTCTGTATCAATGTTTTGCTGCACAGACCAGCGATAAATTATTTTGCCTTCTTTGGGGTATGACGGCTCTAACAATACGACTGAATTGGTTCGCAGTTTTTGCAATTCATCAATCGCAGAATGTTTAATTTCCAATAATTCAAGCAAAAAACCGAGCCGTTTTACTACTGCCTGAGAATCAAAGCGTTTTGCATATTCCAAGAGTTTTGAATAATCAATTTTGTCTTTTATTTTGTAAATGGCTTTGGCAATTTCGGTTATCCCGCCTGCATAGTCGGGCTTAAACAGACAGTCGATAATCGTTTTTTCCAAATCGCTGCATTGCACACGGTTAAAACTGTCAATCCAAGTTTTTTTATTACCGAAAAAATGTTTTTCGTTGTGATACACGAACTGAAACGGAATGTTTTTAACAAGGAGCTTTGAGGGTTTAACTTGCTTATTTACAACTATTTGTTCTTTCAAACTTGGTTGTGTCGTCAAACTGTGAATTTGTAATGCCGAGAAATACCCGATATAATATTCCGCCTCGCCAACAAGATATTGCGGGAGCAAATGCCAATCAGGCATAAAGGTTTGGGCATCCTGCTCAAAAGGAATAGTATAATATAACCCATCCTTAACACGCAGCAACAGCCCTCGTTTTGTCATATTGCTTAACATCCGTTTTACATTATCTTTGGCAGAATTAGAGAGCAGTAGATATGCCTCATCAATAGTAAAACATTTTTTGTTTTGCTCGTTCATCTTATCTAAAAGCAAAGCCGCAGGATAGGACAATATTTTATCTTTTATAGCCATATAGTGTCATTTGAAAATCACCGCAAAGATACAAATAATTTTTCGAACTGTGTATTTGAATAGCATCAAAATCACCTCCCCAGACTAATTTTTACATTAATTCCTGCTGAAATCTTTGTCAGCGGATAGGCTGTTGAGGATACCAGCGGTTCGCTTATTTGCATGTCGAAATAGGCTTGCGTTACTATCATGTGGCTTAGGGCGTAGTCGGCGGTGAATTTGATGGTGGTTTGTTGGTCGCCGCTCACGGGTTGTGTGAGGGCTTCCTGAATTTTGCGAATCAGGCTTTGAGTTTTTCGGAACGAGACATCGGCTGCTATTTTGAGGTCGTTATTCATGTTTGTGCCACCCGTTTGGGGCAGGTGTAGCACTTTATTGAAATTTTCGATGCGGTAGCCGATGCCTGCGGTGATATCGGTCGTGCTCGCCTCCACTATTTGGTAGGACGAGATATTGAGGTTGAGGTTGCGCGATGTTTTGTATGCCACTTTCAGCGACATATTGTTCATCAGCGTGGTGTTGGCACCAATCAGCGGGTCGAACGCCTCTGTGATGCTCACCGCCGTCACATCGTAAGCCGATGACGGTATTGGGCTGTCGGTGGTCACATTTTTGGAAAAGCCCAAGCCATTGCCCGCATCCACCCAGTTGGTGTACGAATTGAAAGCACCCACCGCATAATTGCTCTTGTAGCCATGATTGATAGTGAACGTCTTGAAATACGGCTGCATAAACGGCAGTTGTATCAACCCATCATAAGTAACCGTCCAGTTGGGCAACAGGCGGAGTACGGACGGGAAAAAGTCCAAGTCCATCTTGTTCACATTTCCACCCGTATAAGCCGCTATGAATGAGGGTATTAACACATCAGAAGAATTTACATTCACCTCTCCGCCACCATAAGGCTGACCGGCAACACCGGTGCCTTGCAAAAATCCGGCATCAGGATAGTTCACACCGGCATATTGCCGTTCCAAGCGGGCAGCCACCACGCCGCGATTTGCCAAAAACGCACTGAATGCCTGGTCCGAGTTTCCGCCCAACAGCCCCACCGTGGTCATACTGAAATTGCCTGAAAAGCGTTTGGGGCTACCCGCATACATATAATAGATGTCGGAGCGGTCGGTTTTTGTGCGGTCGGCGTTCAGGTTGATTTTCAACCCTACAGCAGGCTCCACAGTCGCCGTCATGCGAAGCGTTTGCGATAAACTCAATATGGCGGGCGTGATGTTGACTTCCTCGTTTTTGATTAGCCAACCTTTGTCGGAGGCTGTTCTCAGGTAGCCTTCGTCCGTGAGTCCGAACGCAAAATCCCATCCGGGGGCACTTCCCATCGGCGTTGAACCCTGCCCGAAGAAATCGCCCACTTCCGGACGAAAATTCGGAACCATCAGCCCCTGCGTGAGCGTGTAGGAAAAACCAATATTGCGCACCATCATCAGGGCGCGTGCGGGCACTAATGCTATTTTGTACCACAACGCATCTTCCGAAGTACTCTTTTTTTCATCCTTTTTTTCATTCTTTTTTTGCTCTGCACGGCGGTTGGATGTGGCTTTTGTGTTGCGTGCCAATGCGCCATAACGCCTGTTGGCGGCTTCCAAAAATGTGCTTTTGTTGTAAAGGCTCAGCAGATTGATGCCAAAATTTTCCAAGCCCATCGTTCGCTCATTGGAAATTTGATTGCCCAATTCCACGCCTTCCAAGAGGTTTGCAGCTCCACGGTGCCAATCGTAATTCGCCTGATACGTCAAATTGCCATTCAAAAAATTCAATACTTTCACCATTCCGAACGGGAGGGTATAGTTTGCCGTAAACTGCTGATTATAATCCATCGGCGTACCAAAATCGCGGATACTTTGCCACACGGAGTCTTTCCACAGCTCGTAATCGTCCAAGTTGAGTTTTTTGTTTACCTGCACGTGAGGGGCTTCAATGCGGGCATTCGTAGCGTTGTTAAACGTGAAAGTCAAATTTTTCGTCAAATCCCAAGCGAGATTTGTACTGCGACGCCAATAAAAATCTTCGCGGAACGACACCGGAATCATGTTTTCACTCAAACTGCCCAAATCACGCAACTGCAATTCATAATAACGGCGGTTGATATCCGAATTGAGTGCAATACTTTTGGGTAAATATCCAATCCCCAACGGTGTCAGGGGCTTAAACATCGGGGCATACATATACCCCACGAGGAACTGATGGCTGGTCTGCAGGTCGTATTCCGTAGAGGCATTGCGAATATAATTTTCCGACCAGGCATAACTGAACGAGAAATTGGCAGGGTCGTAAGGCATCGGCGTTTTGCCGGCGATGCCTGTGCGCAGTCCGTTAATGGAAAACGAGCGATTGGTAGTTATATCCACCGCAAAATTGTTGATAGAATCGCGCTCTGCCGGACTGTCTGCCGCATCCAACGCATCCTGCAGCAGCACATCCTTGTCTAAGGGATTATATTTAGGGCTAACTGTTTCTTTGCGATACGAATAGGAAACGGGCGCAGTAAGTTTGGCTTTTTCGGGGAAGAACTTGCCAAACTCAACCTGTGTAGATATGCTGTAATCGTGCGAATCGTCCAAATTGCGCTCCATCACACCCTGGTCGAGGCTTCCGAAGCCTGCCGTCTGCATTCGACCCGCAAAATTCACCGAACCCAAGTCGGACACCGCCACGTAGGCATTGACATTGCCCGCCCAACCGCCGTCCTCGTTAAACTCGGTCAGCCGCATCTCGTCCACCCACACCTCCGCAGAGGCTGCCTGTATGCCCGATTCGTTGCGCACGCCAATCATGATGACCTTGACCTCCGACAGTGTTGGATTGCCCTGCACGGTGATTTTATTATTCGGCTGTTGCGGGTCGTACTCCGAATACGGCTTGGTGTATGACACTGTTGAGCCGGCCTGTCGCTTTTTCTGGTTGCGACTGAGCTTCAACTTGGTCAATACCTCAAACGGAAAATCAAACATATTGGGCCAAACGATTTCGCGGTCAGAATTGCTGTTGCTGCTATAATTGCCCGGCGCAGTGAGTCTCAGCGGGATTTCATATTCATAATAATTGTTTTTGTAATCCGAGCCGAGCCGCAAAAAGACGTATAAGTTATTGTCCTGCAAGCCGGAGAGTTGGTCTTCCGGAAGATTGGCGTGTACAAACATCTGCATACGGCGATACTGTCGCGTGTCCAGATTGGTGGTTTTGTAAATGGCGCGGGCATCAAAGGGCGATAAATTGTTGATAGTCAGAGCCAACGACTGCTCGTTTTGCAACACCATTTGCGTCTGCCCCGGGTCGGTGATGCGGTTGACCCCCGGCGGCATGATGTAATTGACAGGCGTTTTGTCGCCATTTTCCTCGATATTGACGGTTGAAACGCTGATGGTGGCACCGGCATCATTCTTTTCCGCCAGTTCTTTGGTGTAGGCGCGCCAATCGCCCCGCACCAATTCCAATGTGCCGAAACGCAGCACCGTGGGGCGGTCAAAACCCGTCATAAACAGCCGCACGAAGCGAATCGACTGCAAATCAATATTGCCCACCTTCTCCCCTTCACGCACCGGAATTTTGAACTGATACCAGGTCACTTCCTCCGACTTCCCGTTTTTGAGTGTCGGCTTGGTAACACGCTTGTTGGTAACATATTGAGTCATCATATTTTTCAACTCGGTGGGATTGAGGTGCACCTTGTATTGGTAGTATTTCTCGCTTTCACTCAATGTGTTATCTTGATTGATGTCCTCCACATCGGGGCTGAGTTTCGCCGCCGTAGCGTAACTTTCGGGCGAGGCTTCGGACGCTACCGAGTTGCCCTCCGTGCCGTTGTAGTACTTGTAGCGTTCCAAAACGGTCTTCTGGTCGCGGTCGTAATCGCTGCCTCTGTAATAGTGGTAATTGTCGCCGGCGGGGTCGTTGTTGATGGTTTGGAACGCATCCGGATTTAGTTTTGCCTGCAATTCGCTCAAATAAGCGGCGTAGGCGGGGAAATTACGCTCGTCTTCGGTGCTCAATCCGTTCAATCCCACATCCTGACGTTTGCGGTCGCCTTGCGTATCAAACGCATAAACGAGCGATTGTTGCTTCGGAATGCGCCCCCAGACTGTTTCTTCCACTTTGGAGGAGTCGCCGTCCATTGGCAGTCCGTTTTCAAAAAACTTCTTGTCGTCCTTCAAAATATCTTCCGAAATATCGCCCAAATTGAAGTATAAATCGCCACCGGAGGCATTTCCGGGTGCATTGGGATTGTTTGGGTCGGGAATAAACGGGTCGAGCAACCAAAACTCGATTGTTTCCACATTGTCCTTTTCAAAATCGGTCTGGCTGCTTTCAATTTTGCGAAAAATCCCCCCCCAACGGTCTTTGGGATTGGATAAAGTGCCATCAGGATTCATGCCCGCAGCATCCAAATTGTATGGTCCGCGTTCCTGCGGATAGTATGCCAAATTGAGCACCGGAATAGTCGAGGCTTCGTTGTAGCGGATATTTTTGTTGGGATAAAGCTCCTCCTCCCTAATTTCGCGCACATAATGATTGGACAACTGTTCGGCATCGTTTTTGATATGAGTTGGGGTCAACGATGATTTGCGCGTAAACAAGCCGTCAATGGTGTACCAAGCCAACAGTGCGCGATTTTTGCCGTAGTTAATATTGTTTGCAAATTTTGCTTCGGTGAACAGCGAAGGCGTGGACGACAAAAACCACGGGTGCGGCGACCGCAAGTCAATCGTGCGCCGAGCCGCCTCAAAATCATCAATATACGAATAATCGCCGCCATATTCATTTTTGTAATGCCCCGCAATCAACTGCGCATACTCCGCCTTGATGGAAAATTGCGAAGGTGCCGTGAGGTCGAGCAACGGCAATTTATCCACCAGATTGGTCAGCCACTGCGACTGCGTAGTGTAATTGGTGTTGAAGCCAAACAGCGTGTTGTCGATGGACTCCTGTCCGGGAGCGGTCTTCATCTCGGTGGGCATCTCGCTCAAATTCATCAGGGTAGCCCCCACATTGAAATTGGGTGTGAAGGCATAATTCAGGTTGATGCCCATCATCGTTTTGCGCTGCATACTGAAGCCCATCTGGTCTTCAAACGATGTTTGGATGTTCGCATTTTCGTACAGCGGATTGAGGATGTTGATGTCGCCGGTGGCATAGTTGATGCTGTAATCGACGTTTTCTTGCAGGCGCGTACCGTTCGCCATCACCGTTACAGAGCCTCTGGGGATGTTTCCGCCGCTCAGTTCGATGCTCGCACTGCCGCTGCCTTTGTATTCGCCCATGAGGACAAATTTGTTCTTTTCCGCCGTCTGTCGGGCAACGGTGAGCGTGCTGTCGTAGAGTTCCTGATAGACATATTTGTCGGCAATGGCATCGTTGTTAATCTTTTTGCGCAGATAACTGCCGAACGGCTGCACCGACGGGAAAATGATTTTGCCGACCTGCGCCTGCACGGTGAAGCCCTCCACAAAGTCGAAATAGCCGTCCGGATGCGGCTCCTGGCGGGTGTCCAAGCGGTCGAGATTTTCCACGCGCAGGAGCAACTGGTTGGCAATGTCGCCCTCAGTGAGATAGTTGAGGTACGCGCCCGTGGTGTCGCTCTGATATTTGATGTCGAGGCGAAATCTGTCGCGGTCGAGGTTGCGATTGGGTGCGATGGTATAGACATTGCGCATCATCAAATGCCATGTAGGTAGCTCCGGCGCATGGGATGTGCCCTTCACGAGTTTCAAAAAGAGGCTCTCGGTGGAGCCATTGGGATTGTCGGTGCCAAATTCGCCCACCTGATACACTGCATTGCGATAGGAGTATTCGTAAGCCACCGCCAGCACCTCATCGGGCTGCAAGGGATACTGCAACGAGATGTAGCCAAGTTGCTGATTGAAACGGTATTCCGAAGGCGACAACTTGCGCGCATTTTCAATTTTTTCATAATCGCGCCCGCTCACCATTCCGACACTTTCCAACACCGAACTCACCTGACTGATGTTGCGCGCACCTGTCCAAGCGGTTGTCAAGTTGCCATACAGGTCATTAGCGCGGTTGGTTGGATAAGGGTCGCTACCTATCGGACTCACGTTGGGGTTGCTAATGTACTTATTTTCACCCAAATCGGCAAACGCCACGATATTGCGCGCCTCATCGTAATTGCTTCGCCGATTGGTGACCCAGACCTCCAAACGGGTGATGCTCACGCCCGACTGAATCAGCGGCAGGGTCTTCATCGCATCGTCATACGTGTCAGGGAAGTAGCGATTGAAGAAAAAGTGTTGATTTTCGTCGTAACTATCGACCGTGATTTCAAACGGCGTGGTCTGCACACTGCCCTTGGAAGCCATCGTGCGCGATTGCGACTCCTGCTGCGACACCACCGCATTCACGGTGAGCCTGCCAAATTGCAAGTCTGTTTTGATGCCAAACAACGCTTGCCCGCCCCGAATCAGCGAATTAGAGGTGGTCATGCTCACATCCCCCGCCGCCAGAAGTTTGACAATCTCGTCTTCGTCGCCTTTGTACTCCAATTTGATTTGCTTGGCATCGAAGCCGAAGGTGGACATCGTGTTGTAGTTCAGGTCGAAACTCATCTTTTCGCCGATTTTCGCCTCTGCCGAGATTTGAATTTGCGGGTCGAAATCGAATGTGGTGTGAGTGCGTTGCCGCTCACTGAGGGTGGGATTGCCCATAGAAGTGTGTGTAATGCCGATTTTGGTGTCCACACTTCCGCGCGGATTGAGTTGCACGCCCCCCGGTCCAAAAATCTTTTCCGCAGGTCCCAAACCAAATTGATAGCTGCCCAACAGTTTGTCCAAATAATCTGTTTTTCCGGTGCTGTCTTTCATCAAATACGCCTCCGCATTTTTTTCTCTAAAATAGGCTGCCATGCTCTTCTGAAGCGTATATTCCAGATATTCATCGCGAGTCATCGCAGTGGGCGTAGTGAGGTCAGGCGCGATTATCGAGCGCAATTCGTAGCGATTTGTTTGCGGATTAAACACAAACTCCTCATCCACAGGCGCAGGCACAAGCGTGTCGGCACTCACAACAAAGCCAAAACCGGCAGTAAGTGCAACCAGCAGAGTGAGGATGTATTTTTTTATCCACATAACCTTGATATAACGGAGAAAATGGAAAAAGCGTATAAAAAGATGTTAAATTTTCGATTTATTTTTTGAAATAAATGATTGTCAATTCAAAAATTATTACTACTTTTGCAGTCGAAAAAAGAATATTATACAAGAATGAACAGAAAAATAGGCATCGGTGTTTTATTGATAGTGCTGTGTACCACCACAGTAACTCCCCTTGTTGCCCAAAACAAGGCGCGGAACGGCACGCCCGTGGCAGAAACAGCAACGCCGGAACTAACAGTAACCAACAACACCCTGCACATCAAAAACGCAACCATCGGCTCCAAATTAGAAATCATCACAATAGTAGGCAACAAAGTACTCCAAATAGAGATGCAAACCACCAACAGCACCTACGAGCTAAACCTCCCCAAAGCCATCTACATCTTCAAATTAGAAGGCGTAGTGCGCAAGTTTGTGATAAAATAATTTCGTAATATCTGGTTCTACAGGGAATTGTGTGATATGATATTGCTGTCCCGTAGGGACAAATATACATAGCCTTTTATCCCGTAGGGATTATAGCTCGGTAGAAAAGCCAATCCTCACCTCCACCCTGCATCCCGCAGGGTAGGTTGTCAAACAGATTACAATCGGGTGAAATTTTTACGTTCTGTTTTTCATCCCGTAGGGATTGTAGCTCGGTAGAAAATCATACCTCCCCTTCTCCCCGCATCCCGTAGGGATGCAACATAATCCGCAATCGGTTGCATCCCTACGGGATGCTGAAAGGGGGGGGGCGGGGCGATTCTATTTTCTACCGAGCTACAATCCCTACGGGATAAAAACAAATGATGAACGAACAATATTCATAAAACATCCATCTTTTTAACACCCCACCCTACGGGATGCGAGCAGAACGACAAGAGATTTCTTGGCTATGGATGTGATACACACAAGATATCTTTCCACACAAATAACGGTAGAACCATTTTTTAAGGTATCTTAGTCGCAAATAAATACTGTGCCTTTGCAAAATAATACGCCCATTTTTAATGACTTAGCACAAAATAGCGACAAAGGTGCATTATTTTTATTGAAAATTGCTTGTAATTGAAAAATAATGTTTACCTTTGCGGCGTTTTACCGACGATAGAAATTTTACCGACGATAAAAATTTTGCCGAAAAACAGTTTGAAAATTTAAAATTAAAAATATGGAAACCTTTTTGCATCACGTTTGGAAGCATCGATTGTATGCTGCCGACAATTTCAAAACAGCCGAAGGACAGACTTTGGAAGTTATTAACCCGGGTATTTACAATACCGATGCCGGACCGGACTTTTTCAACGCGAAAATTCGCTTGGATGGGCAAGTGTGGGCAGGCAATATTGAAATACACAACCGCTCCTCCGATTGGTATCGCCACTGTCACGACACCGACAAGGCGTACAATTCCACTGTTTTGCACATAGTGGAAGTGATTGACCATCAAACAATTAAAGATTCAACCGGCAGACTGATTCCACAGTGGGTGATGCCGATTCCGGAATGTATTTACACCCGGTATTCGGAGTTTGTGAAGATGGACAATCGGCAGCCGTGCTTGGATAAAATCAAAAACATCCCTGAAATTTTTCTGTCGGACTGGAAAACAGCCCTGCTCTTGGAACGCCTCACTCGCAAAACGCAAAACATTATGGACTTGCTAAAGACCTACAAGGGCGACTGGAACGCGGTTTTTTACATCACGTTGGCACGCAATTTTGGGTTCGGCATCAACAACGATGCCTTTGAACGCCTCGCCAAAAGTCTGCCGCTCAACATCGTGAACAAACACAGCCACTCGTGCCTCCAAATTGAGGCGCTGTTTTTGGGACAAGCCGGATTGTTGGATGAAACAGATATTGACGACAAATATCACCATTGTTTAAGGTCGGAATATCAGTATCTGCAACAAATGTATGACCTGAAACCATTGGAAGGGGATATATTTAAACGGATGCGGTTGCGTCCGAACAATTTTCCGCACATCAAAATCGTGCAACTGTCCGGATTTATCCAACACACGCCCACACTGTTTTCCAAAGTTCTGGACACACATTTGGTCGATGGGCTCCGAAAGTTGTTTGAAAGCGGCGTAAGTCCCTACTGGGAAACGCATTACAATTTCAAACAAGTGAGCGAAAAGAGACAAAAAGTGTTAGGACAATCGGCGATTGACATCCTGCTCATCAATACGGTGGCGCCGATAGTGTTTGCCTACGGGCATTCGAGAGATGAGGGATTTCACATGGGCAAAACGTTTCGCCTGCTGCAGGACATCCCTGCCGAACATAATTCCATCACCCATCCGTTTGTGGCGGCAGGTCTAAAAACCAGATACGCAGGCGACAGTCAAGCCCTAATCCAACTGAAAAAGGAATACTGCGACCAAAAGAAATGTATGTTTTGCCGCATCGGGCATCAGGTGCTGAGCAAGGAGTTATGAGTTATGAGTCAAAAAAGGATTTCTTTAGTATCCTTTTTGATGTTCCTAAATAGTTAAACGTTTTTTTCAAAAAACTCATCCACAATTCAAAAATAATGCGTACCTTTGCCGCGTTGAACAAAAAAATAAAACAGCATAAAATGAAAAAGTTGAAATTATAAAATATTGATAAACAGGGCTTTAGCTCTTATTCTCTTCAAACTCGAAAACTGGAAATTTTCAAAAAGTAAACGAGAATAAGTTGCGAAGGTTCACGCTGCTTGGCGTGAATTGTTTCGGACTTATTTGTTTACAAGAGGTTTTTCCAGTACCAGAGTTTGAAAATAAGCAATCAACGAGCAGTTTTGCGCTTTTAGTTTGCCGATAGAGATTAAGAGTTTAGTCCATAAACTTTTAAGACAATGGCAAACAAATTTTTTATGAAAGCAAAAATGCTCAAAAAAACAATGATGACGCTCGCGGCGGTATGCTGCTTGAGCACAAGTAGCGCGGTTGCAGCAACCTCCTACACTCTCAGTGATGGCACCCTCACCATTACCGGCACAGGGGCAATGGACAATTACTCGTCCGACACTGCGCCGTGGTATTCTGACCGCACTTCTATCACTGCGCTTGTGATAGGCAACGGGGTTACAAGTATTGGCAATTATGCTTTCTATGATTGCAGCGGTATTACCTCCATTACTATTTCCAATAGTGTAACAAGTATTGGCTTTCG
>BBRT01000207.1 GCA_001417715.1 Candidatus Symbiothrix dinenymphae | reverse complement strand
CAGACTTGTTAGTCTGCCCCTAATTCGTAATTAATTTTGGCGGCTGCCAAATATCTCCGGCATAAGCGGAGTAGCGAGGTTGAGAGTAAGGAATTAACTTTAAAAATTCGTCTTGCAAGAAACACGCCACAGAATAGGAGGCGACAATGGTGAAGCCGTGGCAGGAGCCGCAGGCGTGAAACGGCGAGCAGCAGGCTTCGCAACAGCCATCGCCGTCGCAGGAATTTTCGCACGTTTGGTGCATATCCACGCCCGTCCGCTCCACAAGTTGCGGGGCAACAGACAGCGTGAGTACTGTCAGGGATAATATGAGTGCGATAATTTTCACGGGCGCAAAGGTACGAAAAAAAAATTACATACGACACATTATTTTTGAATATTGGGCTGTTTCAAAAAAATACCGTACCTTTGCAACATCGAAGAGTGATAATAAAATTATAAATAACAATAAAAAAAATGAAACAAATTAAAGTAGTAGTAGTATTCGGCATTATCGTATCTATGTTGGCATCCGGTACGGTGTCCGCCCAAAAAACAGTCAAATTGTCCTCCCCCGACAGGAATATCGGGTTTACTTTCCGCTTGGATGAAACCCCGGTGTACAGTGTCATGTACAAGAAAAAAACGTTGGTTGGCGATTCGCCTCTGAGTCTTGAATTTGACAATGGTCCGTTCGGAAATAATCTGAATTTGGGAAAACCTGTATTTAGTATAGGCAATGAAACGTATGAACTTGTTGTAGGTAAGACAAAACGGGTGCATAGTTACTACGAGGAAGTGACAATTCCTTTGAAGGAA
>BBRT01000206.1 GCA_001417715.1 Candidatus Symbiothrix dinenymphae | reverse complement strand
TCAAATGACGGCAGATGCAGAAATAGACATTGGACAACAGATATTACAAAAATTGGCAGACAAGAAACGTTCTATCGCTTGGCTTGCCAGAGAGATAGATCGCGACAGGGGTAACTTATCTAAAACCTTGAAATGCAACTCTATCCATTCCAATTTATTGTATGATATTTCCATCGCATTGGAGGAAGATTTTTTTGCCTTGTATTCCAAAAAAATAGAAGAAACCCTGAAAAACGTGTGAAAGTTACATCAAAAGCGTGTGAAAGTTACACGCTTTTTTGTACTGTCAAAAAAAGTAATCCCGTACCTTTGCAGCGGTTTTTGATGCATCATATCAGGAACTAAGGAGTGTTAATAATTTAAAAAATTAAATAGAATGAACAAAAAAAACAAATTCAAATCATTGTTGGCGATAACAGGATTATTGCTGACATCAACTGCTGCTAATGCAGCAACAGGTTCGTGGACTTCAGGAAGTACCACGGTAGTGCTAACCGATGACAATGTCCTCACCATTAGTGGTACGGGGGCGATGAGTTATGCCTACTATAGTTCCAATAATGTACCGTGGCGTTATTCCAAGTCTTTCATTAAGACGGTGGTCATCAACGAGGGTGTTACCCACATTGCGCAGTATGCTTTTTCCGATTGCATCGATCTTACCTCCGTTACCATTCCTAACAGCATGACAAGCATTGGGAGTAGAGCTTTTCACAATTGCAGCGGTCTTATCTCCGTTTCCATTCCTAACAGTGTGACAAGCATTGGAGAGTATGCTTTCGTTTATTGCATCGGCCTTACC
>BBRT01000205.1 GCA_001417715.1 Candidatus Symbiothrix dinenymphae | reverse complement strand
CGCTTCACAATCCAATCCTGAATAGTGCGCAGGTCGGTGTCGGAATATTTGTCCTCATATCCGGTAGCGGGGCGAACCACGTAATGATAAATCTCGCCCAATCCGGTAGAAATCGGTGCCAGCGACGGCTCGCCCAACCCTTCGGGAATCAGGCTCTCGGCTTCTTTGAGTTGCTGCCTGATTTGCTGCCGCGCCCAATAGATATCCGTCGCGTCTTTAAACACAATGGTAATCACGGAAATTCCGCTACGGCTCAGGCTACGGCTCTCAATGACATCGGGGATATTAGCCATAGCCATCTCGATGGGCGCAGTAATAAACTGCTCCACCTCCTGCGCACCCAGCGTGGGCGCATTGGTAATAATCTGCACCTGATTGTTGGTAATATCCGGCTGCGTGTCAATCGGCAACCGCACCGCCGAAACAACACCCCAAACCACCAACGCCAACGTCAGCACACCAACAGCAAGTTTGTTCTCAATAGAGAACTTTATAATTTTATCAAACATTTTATTTTCAAATTACATTACGAATTATGCTCCGTCATTGCGGGCTTGACCCGCAATCCCCTGCAAAGGAGTCAAATATTGAGCAACAGAGCGATGTAGAACAAGGGATTGCGGTCAAGCCCGCAATGACAGACTTGTTAGTCTGCCCCTAATTCGTAATTAATTTTGGCGGCTGCCAAATATCTCCGGCATAAGCGGAGTAGCGAGGTTGAGAGTAAGGAATTAACTTTAAAAATTCGTCTTGCAAGAAAGACGCTCCAGAATAGGAGGAGAAAATGGTAAAGCCGTGGCA
>BBRT01000204.1 GCA_001417715.1 Candidatus Symbiothrix dinenymphae | reverse complement strand
AATTGTTTTGCCTTTCGGGTCTTTCAATTCCAGGCGTACCAGTGCAGGAGTTGCGGCATTTGAGAGGGGTGAGGCGTTTATGGGGGTCAAGGAATTAGCTTTGGCTTCTACTTTGGTTGATTGATTGGTGATTTCTTTTCCTTCGAGGTTGAAAGTGCGGATGGTGGCGGTCAGGTTTTTCGCCGGTTGGCGGGTGGTGTTGATGATTACCACATCATTATTTGGTTTATTTAGCTGAATATGAACGGGTTCGCAAGCTTTTTTGGCACCGAAGTAAGAGCCGGGCGTTTCGTAATCGTAGCTGTAAGTTTGCCAAATCATGCTGGGCCAGGCGGGGTGACTCATCCAGAGAATTAGTCCGGTGGTGGTGTTCCACATTTTGCTGTTCCATGCTTCCAGCATGTTGCGCCAGGCATCGTAGCACACTAATTGGGCTTTGGCGGCGAAGTCTTCCATCGTGGTTGGTTCGCCGTAGCGGTTGACGGCTTCCATGAAGCCTTTGTAGTTTTGGGTGGTGGCGTGCAGGTCGTGGTATGCCCACACGTCATTGATAGGCCATTGGTCTTCGGGCGCGATGAATTTGCGGATGGTGGCGGCGGTTGGAACGGCGTAGGTGCCCATTTCGGTGTTGAAGCCCTGTGCGTTTTGGGTGTAGTATTTGGAGGGGTCTTCAAAATAGCTCCACGGACCGCTGGTGCGCATGTTCAGGAAGCGCGACTGCCCGTGGTAGTGGCGCGTGGGGTCTTCTCGTGCCAGCATTTCTGCCAACGGTTGTGCTAACCCTTCGGGGGCAAAACCCTCGT
>BBRT01000203.1:22500-30546 GCA_001417715.1 Candidatus Symbiothrix dinenymphae | reverse complement strand
CAATTTGTAGAAATCAACCGGAAGTGGAAAGATGGCGACAAAATAGTGGTACAATTGCCTATGCAACTGAGCGTTACGCCACTTACGCCGTCGCAGAAGTTTGTTTCTTTCGCTTACGGACCGGTTACTTTGGCAGCGGAAATAGAATCGAAAAACTTGGACAAGGAAGATTATTGGGATGAACATGACACTTGGGGTCAGCGGAATACCGTTGCCCACTTCGTTCCGGCAAGAAAAATCCCATCCTTGACCGGCACCCCGGAAGATATACTCAAACAGACGAAAAAGGTATCGGCGTCACCCCTGACTTTCAAAACGGAAGGAAACTATACGCTGGTTCCTTTCAACCGGATTCATTACAGCCGTTATGTTGTTTATTTTCCGGTGGCATTGCGGTTTACTTCGTCAGCGGCTGTGGAGACAGGTACAATTATTGACAGCAATTCATTGCTTCCAATTATTTTGCGTACCTTTGCAGATATTTATAAAAATGATAAGTCATGAAAGAATTACCAATTGGTATCCAGTCGTTTGAAAAGTTGCGCGATGGCGGTTTCTTGTATGTGGATAAAACGAAAGACATACTCCAACTTACAAGTTCAAACATCGTGTTTCTTTCGCGTCCGCGCCGTTTTGGAAAGTCGCTCCTTGTGAGCACCTTGGAGGAACTTTACACAAGCAATCAATCCCTGTTTGAAGGCCTTTATATCTATGATAAATGGGACTGGACGCAGCGCTATCCTGTTATTCGGATAGATTGGACACTTATCAAGCATGGGAGCAAAGAAGAAATGGAACGCAGTATGTCATCATTTCTGAAGCGACAGGCTAAATTAGAGAAAATAAACCTTGTTTCAGAATATGCCTCCGATTGTTTTTCTGAATTGATAGAATCATTGCATTGCAAAAAAAACAATAAAGTGGTTGTGCTTATTGATGAATACGACAAACCCATACTGGATGCGATAGGCAAGCCGGAAGCAGCAGAAATTCGTGAGTTTCTTCAGGATTTTTACGTGGTATTGAAAGGTGCCGACAACCACCTGAAATTTGTCTTTATGACCGGCGTAACGAAAGTGGCAAAAGTATCAATATTTTCAGCGTTGAACAGTCTCAAAGATATTTCATTAAGTGAGCAATTTTCTTCTATTTGCGGTTATACCCAAGAAGAATTGGAACGTGATTTTTCGGAATATATAGACAATACTGCAGTCCGTTTGGAGATGACAAGGGAGAATTTGCTGGCAAAAATTCGTAAGTGGTACGATGGTTACACATGGGATGGCAAAACATCGGTTTACAATCCGTTTTCTACCCTGCCGTTTTTTGACAACAAAGAGTTTTCCGATTACTGGTTTGCAACGGGTACGCCTACTTTTTTGATTAATCGTCTCAAAAAACACGGTCTTGCTAAAACGGTATTGGAACCTGTTATTGCTGATTCATCGGCTTTCGACAGTTACGATCCGGATGCGCTTGATGATGTGCCTTTATTATTTCAGGCAGGTTATCTGACGGTCAAAAAGAAAGAAATGATTAATGGAGAGCCTGAATACACGCTTGGAGTTCCCAATCAGGAAGTGAGAGTGTCGTTGATGAAGCATCTGTTAAGTGCATATACCCAATACCCTGTGGACCAATTGGGAGTCCTTGGAAAAGCGATGTTGAAACAAATCCTTGCTTTCGATGCGAAAGGCTTTACAAATAATATGCGTATCATGTTTGCCGACGTTCCTTACACTTTAAGGCCATCCAAGGCGAAAAACCCAGCCAAGGCGGAAGCGAAAAATTTAGCAAATGAAGCCTTTTATCACAACATCTTTCAAATGTGGATGACCATGCTGGGTTTCAATATTCAAAGCGAAAGGATGACCAACCGGGGACGCATAGATGCGGTGCTGCAGCAAGACGGAGTAGCGATAGTGGTAGAGTTGAAATACCATGCCACCACGGAAACCGACATTTTGCTCAGCCAAGCCATCGTGCAAATCCGCGAGAAGCGGTACTATGAGCCGTTTCTTGACCGGAAAGTCATTTTGATGGGCATTGCGTTCAGTGGAAAAGAGGTTGGTTGCAGGATTGAACAATTGAAAGTTGAAAATTAAGTATTGCTAATTAAAAAATATGAAAAATTTAAAATTCACATTCAGAATGTTAGTTTGTTGTCTGCTCTTTTCGCAGACCGCTTTTTCCCAACCGGCGGTAAAACCGCTAAACACTCCGAAAAAGCAGGTCTTCCACTGGAAAAAGCAAAACGGCTCGTTGCGCCTGTTTGCCGAAAACAATGCGTTGGTAGGGCATCTGTCGGGCGAAGTGAGCAAAGGCATCAATGTAGCGTCGGAAAAAATCGTAGCGCTTGATTCGACAACCTTTCAAATCACTCGCAAATACAAGATGAAGCACGATATTGATTCGGTGCGCATCTGCTTCGACTTTGTCCATGCTTCGCCAAGCCCATATTGGGTCATACCGGCAGTTTCGTTCAACGGCAATCATTTCGGACGCGGCAGAGAGCCGAAAGACGCCGCCGAGAATGGCGTGTGGCGGTCGTTCTCTTTTCGCCGTACTCCTATTCCGGGCATCACCTATTCGGAGGGCAAACACTTTGCCGTCGCCGTATGGAGCGACAACCCCCAACGCGAGAGGGACGATTTCGCCTGCTCTCTGATGCCGGAAGAACAGACCACAACGCACCGTATCATCTGGCCGGAAGAAGAGATGCCGACAAATTATTCCAATCTGAATAAAAGCAAACCCGGCTACCGCAAAACACTGACCTTGAAAAAAGGCGAAACACTGACGCTGACCATGTATGTGAACGTCAGCGCCGTTGAAGCTCATCATACTGCCGCCCGTCATTTTCTTGACAAAGCGTGGGAGATGGCGGTAAAGCCCAAAATTGCTATACCCGACAACGACAAAATTTGGAATCTTGCCATCCGTTATGCGAAAGAATCGCTGTGGCACGAAATGGAGAACGACAGTAAAAAATTTTCCGGTTTTAATAGGGGTTTGCTCCCCGATGGAAACGGTAATTGGACAGGGCTTAATTTTTATGAAGTAGGTTGGGTCGGACGGAATATCTCGCTTGCCAATAGTCTTTTGGCAGACTTTTTACGTAATGGAAATGAAGACTCGAAAAACAAAGGCTTGAAAGTCCTGGATTCATGGATGGAATACTGCGTTTTACCTAATGGTTTGATACTTTCGTCTTTCGTAGGTTTTCCCAACCGTGATACACCTCACCGGATAGACGCAAACAATCTTGGCGGAGCTGCCGCCGATTTTTTTGAAGCGGCTGATTTGGCTAAACAGATAGGTCTTGACAGCAAACGCTACGAAAAAGTGGCATACGACATCTGTGATTTTATCAAAAACGACCAACAGCCCGACGGACAGTATGCTCGTGAATGGACGTCCGACGGCAAGGCTGTGTTGCGGGAAGGAAGTATCTGTGCGACAGTCATTCCTGCAATGATAACATCATACCGCCGTTCTAAAGACGCATCTTATCTGCAATCGGCAATCAAAGGTTATGACTTTTACATACAAGAGTTTCATCGCGACGGCTATACGACGGCAGCTGCTCTCGATACATGGTGTATTGACAAGGAATCGGCAATTCCGCTACTGGCAGCCGCTACCCGTTTGTATGAAGAAACAGGCAACCGGCAATATCGTGACGACGCAGTGTCGCTGTCCTATTATTTATCCCAATGGTTATGGCATTATCAGGGTGTTTATCCGGCAGATGATGATTTTACCAAGTACGGTTACAACACATTCGGAGCAACCTCTGTTTCGGTGCAGCATCACTGTTTGGATGTTTACGCTCTTTTCTGGCTACCGGATTGGTTCAAACTTTCGGAATTGACGGGCGACCCGCAATGGAGGGATAAAGCCCTTGCTATATGGCAGAACAGTCAACAGCTGATTGGCGACGGCGAGATGAAGATTCACGATGAGATTCGTCCGGCGGGGAGTCAAAGCGAGTCGTTTTTTCACTGCAACTACTGGCTTGGAGGCTGGATAGCCAACAAGGAAAACGAACGGATAAACGGTTGGATGCCCGGTTGGCTCGGAGCCGCCCGACTCGAAGTATTACGAAAAAATAAAAACATCAAATAATAATAAAAGAGATAGTTATGAACAGACATTTTTTTCTTATTCCGACGTTGCTTTGTGCAACACAGTTATTAAATGCTCAACCCTATACGGTGACTTCTCCTGATAAATCGATTCAGGTGCAGGTAGAGGCGGGCGAACAATTGCAATATTCCGTTACTTTTAACGGGCGTAATATTGTCGAAAAATCCGATTTGGGATTCAGTTTCAAAGGTGAAAACGATTTGCAGAAGGGCTTGCACATTGTGCAGGCTACTCCGTCGTCTCACCACGAAATATGGAAACCCGTAGTTAAAAGTAAACACGCACAAATTGCGGATACTTACAATGAACTGACGTTGGTTGCGGCAGAAAAAGCGGACAAACGGCGCCGCTTGGACATTGTGTTCCGCGTATATGACGATGGCGTGGCTTTCCGGTACAAACTGTATCGCAGCGAACGCATCGGCAATCGCCAGTTAACCAAGGAATTGACCACCTTCGCTATTCCCGGAAATCCGGATGCCTGGGTAGTGGAATACGGTGGATACGCCACTCCCAATGAAGCCGAATTTATGGAAAAGAAATTGGATGCGGTATCGGACAAAACCATTGCCGGGCTGCCGTTTCTGATGAAATATGCCGACGACTGCTGGGTGGCTATCACCGAAGCGGAAATTGATAATTTCGCAGCGTTTTATCTCGGTACAAACGGGCAGAAAAACCAACTGACGACCAAGTTAGTGCCTCTGCCCGGCGAAGAAGAACAGGGCGTGAAAGTCCGTTTTGCGGACGATGCCCAAACACCCTGGCGCGTTATCATGATTGGCAACACGCCCGGAACGCTGATTGAATCGGAAATCATTCAAAACCTGAATCCGCCCTGCGCTATCGCAGACCCGTCCTGGATTAAACCGGGAATGAGTGCGTGGGACAACTGGTGGAGTGGCAACGTGAAAATGGAGATGCCGGTCATCAAAGAATATATCGACTTTGCTTCCGAAATGGGTTGGCCCTATATGCTGGTGGATTGGCAATGGTACGGACAGTTCAACAGGTCGGAAGCCGACATCTGTCAGCCTGCCCCCCAAGTCAATATGCCTGAAATATTGGCTTATGCCAAATCGAAAAATGTACGCATCTGGTTGTGGCTCTTCAGTACAGACGTGAATCGCAACGACGCCTACAAAAAAGCATTCCCCTTATACAAAACATGGGGCGTGGCAGGTATTAAAATTGATTTCATGGACCGCGACGACCAGGAAATGGTGAATTGGTATCGCGACATCATCCGTTGTGCTGCGGATAACCACTTATTGGTTGATTTTCACGGTGCCTACAAACCCGACGGCATCATCCGCACTTACCCGAACATGCTCACGCGGGAAGGCGTAATGGGAAATGAATATTACAAATTCAGTAAAAAAATGAATCCCGAACACAATGTCAAACTGGCTTTTACCCGTATGTTGGCAGGTCAGATGGATTATACGCCGGGCGGATTTAACAACGTCACCCCAAGCGACTTTAAAAACCAGTCGCCGACTTTGGTAGCCAATACCCGCGCCGCTGAATTGGCAAAATTTGTGGTTTACGAAAGTCCATACACGGTGGTGTGCGAACATCCCAAATTTATTTTGGGGCAGCCGGGAGCCGACTTTTTGAAAATCGTCCCGACCGTTTGGGACAATATAAAATTTCTCGGCGGTTCGCCAAGCGAATATGTGGCAATTGCCAAGCAATCGGGTAGCAACTGGTTTATTGGGGTGCTAAACAACAGCGTGGAAAAAGATATCACACTCGACACGAAATTCCTGTCTGCCGGAAAACACACCATCGAAATCTGGGCAGATGCCAAGGATGCCAACAAGAATCCGAAAAATAGTATAAAATTAATTCAGACCATCGAAGCCGGCAAGCCTTTGAAAGTGAAATTGGCAAAAGCAGGCGGATATGTGGCGGTAATCAAACCTGTTTGACGTTATCTTGCACGGAGATATTCATCAAAAAAAATATTTTGCTAATAATCAGCAACTTAGCCCCAAATCGCAAAAAAACTTTGAAAAAGATTTGGAGCGTATTAAAAAAAGCAGTACCTTTGCACCCGCTTCCGAAAAATTCACAGGGTGGTAGTGACCACCCGTAGTAGAAGAAACGGCGGCACAACACATTCAGAGGCTGATTGCAAGAGCCGAAGAAGACGATCTTTGAAAGATTTCCATTAATTACGTAGTACAAGAACAACACTTGTTTGATTGTCATTGCGGGCTTGACCCGCAATCCCATGAAGATAGGTGCTGGGTAAAAAAGAAAAGAACCTGTCAATTTAGGAATAAGAGCAAAAGGAATTAAAAAAAAAAGAATAACAAAGAAGAGTTTGATCCTGGCTCAGGATGAACGCTAGCGATAGGCCTAACACATGCAAGTCGAGGGGCAGCACGGGAGCAATCCTGGTGGCGACCGGCGCACGGGTGAGTAACACGTATGCAACCTACCCATAACTGCGGGATAGCCCGTCGAAAGACGGATTAATACCGCATAACACAGGGGCTCCGCATGGAGATATTTGTTAAAGATTTATTGGTTATGGATGGGCATGCGCAGGATTAGGTAGTTGGTGAAGGTAACGGCTCACCAAGCCATCGATCCTTAGGGGAACTGAGAGGTTAATCCCCCACACTGGTACTGAGACACGGACCAGACTCCTACGGGAGGCAGCAGTGAGGAATATTGGTCAATGGACGAGAGTCTGAACCAGCCAAATCGCGTGAAGGAAGACGGTATTATGTATTGTAAACTTCTTTTATCAGGGAATAAAGTGCATCACGTGTGGTGTTTTGTATGTACCTGATGAATAAGCATCGGCTAACTCCGTGCCAGCAGCCGCGGTAATACGGAGGATGCGAGCGTTATCCGGATTTATTGGGTTTAAAGGGTGCGTAGGTGGTTTCTTAAGTCAGCGGTGAAATCTCGGAGCTTAACTCCGAAACTGCCGTTGAAACTGGGCGACTTGAGAGTGAACGAGGTAGGCGGAATTTATAGTGTAGCGGTGAAATGCTTAGATATTATAAAGAACTCCGATAGCGCAGGCAGCTTACCAGGCCACATCTGACACTGAGGCACGAAAGCGTGGGTATCAAACAGGATTAGATACCCTGGTAGTCCACGCAGTAAACGATGATTACTCGCTGTTTGCGATACACAGCAAGCGGCTTAGCGAAAGCGTTAAGTAATCCACCTGGGGAGTACGCCGGCAACGGTGAAACTCAAAGGAATTGACGGGGGCCCGCACAAGCGGAGGAACATGTGGTTTAATTCGATGATACGCGAGGAACCTTACCCGGGCTCGAACGGCTATAGAATTTTGGTGAAAGCCAAAAGCCAGCAATGGCTGTAGTCGAGGTGCTGCATGGTTGTCGTCAGCTCGTGCCGTGAGGTGTCGGCTTAAGTGCCATAACGAGCGCAACCCTTATCATTAGTTACTATCAGGTAAAGCTGAGGACTCTAGTGAGACTGCCACCGTAAGGTGAGAGGAAGGTGGGGATGACGTCAAATCAGCACGGCCCTTACGTCCGGGGCTACACACGTGTTACAATGGGGGGGACAGAAGGTTGCTACTTGGCAACAAGATGCTAATCCGTAAACCCTCTCCCAGTTCGGACCGGAGTCTGCAACCCGACTCCGCGAAGCTGGATTCGCTAGTAATCGCGCATCAGCCATGGCGCGGTGAATACGTTCCCGGGCCTTGTACACACCGCCCGTCAAGCCATGGAAGCCGAGGGTACCTGAAGTGCGTAACCGCAAGGGGCGTCCTAGGGTAAAATTGGTAACTGGGGCTAAGTCGTAACAAGGTAGCCGTACCGGAAGGTGCGGCTGGAACACCTCCTTTCTGGAGCTCGTTCCGAGTTAGAGTTTAGTTATTAGAGTTTAGAGTTTAGTTTT
>BBRT01000203.1:0-17500 GCA_001417715.1 Candidatus Symbiothrix dinenymphae | reverse complement strand
CAGAAATTTTGCAAATTATTTTACAATTTATTTCAAATATATCATGAAATAATTAAAACTATATGCAGAATGATATAAACTAATTATTAAATAGTGAAAACTTATTAAAAATATTATAATTATGAGTGAGAATTCTAATATTCAGTTGACAGGTTTTACGAAACTGTTGATAGAAAAACATGTGACCCAAGCGGGATTTGGCTGCCCGGCTTGGCGTTCACGAAAATAGTATCAATCGCATCTTGAGCAGTTCAACTATCAATAATAGCCGTTTGGCAGTTATTGCGGAGTGCTTGAGCGTTAAGTTTGCTGATTTGTTGCAGTTAGTGTTTGATGCACAGATGCGGGAACAGGGATTGACACGAGAACCGACCGGGTCACAAATCGCCGTTCCAAAACCTGCAACTGCGATTAATAAAGTGAGCGATTCTGCTGTGAATAAGGATATTGTGTTGCTGTTTGAAAATCTCAAAGTGCTGACTCACTGTGTTGAGGAGCTGACGCAGATTATGGCGCGGATGGTTAAAGTGTAGATATGCTGAGCATTTGACTCTGTTCGTTGATTTTTTTATGCCTATCCGCAATCATACCACTTGGGGTTCGCTCCTTGTCCCGCAGGGACAGTACAATGCGGCTTTCTGTGTCCCGCAGGGACAGCACTTTATTAACCGTAGACTTCAGTCTACGGTTAATAACAATGTGTCGTCCCATGCGGGACTGTGGAGTGTGGGCTCTGTCACTCCCGTAGGCTGAAGCCTACGGTTAATAAAGTGCTGTCCCTGCGGGACACAGAAAGCCGCATTGTGCTGTCCCTGCGGGACACAGAAAGCCGCATTGTACTGTCCCTGCGGGACAAAATCAGAAATTGCTTGCAGGAAACGCTATTTAGTGGTATGATTGCGGATAATCATTATTTTTTTTCTACACCAACGCAAACCTCAGCCCCAATGCCTGCGAAACGTTGAGGAAAGTGGATAGCTGTATATCAAATAAAGTGTTATCCTTGCTACCCGCAATGACAGTTTTTTTAGGCTTAATCCATCTTTCACCTCACCAACCACCACTTTTTGCACAAATTAAGGAAATTTGCCTTCCATCAACCGATTTTCTTGACAAGGGGTTGATGGGTTGTTGATAACTGCGCGTTATTGCTATAAAACTTGTTGAAAAGCTGTTGATAAGGTGCAAAATTGCCTTGAAATGTTAAAAAAACATAAATATTAAAGGTTTTTTTTGTTTTTTGCCATTTTGCTATTGTTTTTCAAATATTTATGACTAATTTTGCCGCGTTTTTCGGGTGCATTTGGTGCTTGAACAAAGCAATTTAGTGTGTATTTATTGATATTGTGTAATTTTTAATGTATATTTATTGTATGAAAAAGTTGAAAAAGTTTAGAAAGTGCCTGGCGCTTGTTGCCGTGTTATGGGGAGCTAGCACGTTTCCCGCGTGGGGATTTACCGTCACCATTGATGCAAATACGGGTACGGGTACGGGTACTCTAACTGGTACGGTAACGCCCCCCTCTGGTCCTACAGAACCTGTAGTTTCAGGCCAAAATTATCCTAATGGTAGCGTGTTTACATTCACTGCTACTCCGGATTTTCATTGTACTTTAACAAGGATGCAACGCATGCTTAATATTACAGGAGGGAGCTGGTCAAACCTCTCTGGCAGTTACACCCCAACTGATAATTTCACAGTAAGAGCTGAATTTGCCGCTATTCCCTCATATACTATTACATACGCAGGTTCTACCGAGACAACAACACCCTCACCCACTACTGAAGTGGTTTTTGCAGGAGAAACTGCAGTCGGTTCATCAAGTGCGGCAATTGCTTCCACTTCGGAATGGAGATATACATGGGATGGCTGGTATGACGGAGCTACTAAAGTGTCAAACAATATGACTTGGGGACCTTCCAATGTTCAGGGTGCTAAGACTTATACATCGCAAGCACACAAAACTGCGGCCTGGGTTAATATCTATTATGAGCCTAATAGTGGTGTGGGTAGCACTATTACCCAAACAGTGGCTTATGGTGTGGCTGCTACTACACCCGTTGCTACAGTATTTTCACGACCCGGTTACACGATAGACGCGTGGGCACCAAATGCTGACGGTTCCGGAACTACCGTGAACCCCAATGCTTCTTATACGAATACCGGTTCAATAACGTTTTATGCCAAGTGGAAGGGGAATGCCAAAGTTGCCCGCTCTGCCAAAGTGAAGGTCGGCTCAACTGCCGGTGCCAATGATTATGCTGCCACCAGTCTGATAACCCCCGGTACCACGGTTTATTTAACGGCATCTAATGACAGTGTAGGCTATGATTTTGATAGTTGGTCGGGAGTCACTTCCATTGAGGGTCAGACAGGGCTTAGTGCTTCTTTTGTGATGCCCGCTGCTGATGTGTCGGTGAAGGCGGTCTTCAAACCCAAAAACTACGCGGTCATTTATAATGGTAATAATGCCTCCGGCGGAACCATTCCTCCTCCGGGTACAAAACCCCATGGTCTGGCATACACCATTGTCGGCAGTGGGCATAATCCGGGAGGCTTATACAGATTAGGTTTCTCTTTTAAAGGGTGGAATCTAAGCACGACGGCTACTGCAAGTGCTACCATTGCTGCCACGGATAATCAGGACACAGTATTATATGCTGTGTGGAATGCTATTACAGTACCCCCGCCCGTCAAAGTTGGTATTAAGTATAAAAACGCTATCGCCATACAACCAATAAATGTTACTGATTCTGTTATCGTAGGTGGAGATGCGCAAGGAACCACGGCATCACCCATTGCGCCCTCCGCCAAATACACTTATGTATTTAAGGGTTGGTATGCCGGAACTCAGACTGCTCCGGGGAACACGCAAATGTCAAGCAGCCCGACTTGGGGACCGACTTATGTGCAGGTTGATACGGTTTATTGGGCTGTTGCAGACTCTATAGTGAACTTTGTCAATATCGATTTCTCGTCGAATGATGCGAATGCTAATATACTGACAATTTCTGCTCCTTATAACGGCAGTATCACAACACTCGCTGCTACAACATTTTCACGAGCCGGTTACACGCTGAGCAAGTGGAATACACAAGCCGGCGGAAGCGGAACAGACATTAATCCCGGTGCTGCTTATACGTACTCCGGTCCACTAACGCTTTATGCTAAGTGGACGGGGAATGTCACAGTTGCCCGCTCTCCGGCGAGTCATGTGAAAGTCGGCTCAACTGCCGGTGGCAATGATTATACTGCCACTACTCCGATAAACCCCGGTGCCACGGTTTATTTAACGGCAGTTGACAGTACAGGCTATGATTTTATGGGCTGGTCAGGCGGTCCCGTGGATGGTCAAAACGGGGATGCTGTTACTTTCACGATGCCCACTACTGATGTGTCGGTGATGGCGGTCTACGCACCCAAAAACAACACGGTCGCTTATAATGCTAATAATGCCACCGGCGGAACTGTTCCTGGTACGGGTACAAAAATATACGGTCAGCCATACACCCTTGTCGGAATGCAGTATAATCCGGGAACCTTATACAGAACCGATTACACTTTTAAAGGTTGGAATATAGACCCGACTGCTACTGCAAGTGCTAACATTACTGCAGCGACTAATAAGGACACAACCTTATATGCTGTGTGGGAAGCAGGTACGGTCCTCACACCCGCCCAAATTACTGTTAACTATGTAGCCGGTACCGCCATACAAGCATTAACCGCGTCTGAGATTGTCCCCGAAGGCGAAAATGCGGTCGGAACCACGGCATACCCCATTGCTGCCACCGCCAAATACACTTATATATTTAAGGGATGGTATGGCGGAACGAATACTGCTGTGGGTACGACTCGATTCTCAACCAACCCGACTTGGGGACCGTCTTATGTGTCGGGTCCCGGTCCCAATTATTATTGGGCTGTTGCAGACTCCATAGTGAACACTGCACATATCGAGTTCGCGCCGAATGGTGCGGATGCTAACTCGCTGACAATTTCCGCTCCTTATGGCAGTAATATCACAACACCCCTTGCTACAGCATTCTCTCGACCCGGTTACACGATAGAAAAATGGACAGCAAATGCTGACGGTACCGGAACTGCCGTGAACCCCAATACTACTTATACGAATGTCGGTTCAGAGACGTTTTTTGCCCAGTGGAAGGGGAATGTCACAGTTGCCCGCTCTGCCAAAGTGACGGTCGGCTCAACTGCCGGTGGCAATGACTATGCTGCCACCACTCCGATAACACCCGGCACCACGGTGCATTTGACGGCATCTGATGACAGTGTAGGCTGTGATTTTGTTAAATGGTCAGGCGTCGCTTCCATTGAGGGACAAACAGGGCTTACTGCTTCTTTCCTGATGCCCACTGCCGGTGTGTCGGTAGCGGCGGTTTTCGCACCCAAAACCTACGCCATCACTTATGATGGTAATCTCGCCTCCGGCGGAGCTCTTCCTCCGCCGGGAACAAAAACCCACGGCCAGGCATACTCCCGTGTCGGAAGTGGGTATAATCCGGGTGGCTTATACAGAACAGGTTTCGCTTTTAAGGGGTGGGATGTATCTAATGCCGTGACCGCCTCATCCGGTAATTATACCATAGATATGGATACAACTTTATATGCTGCCTGGGATACTCTTAAACCTCCCGCGTCCACCGCATATACTATTAAATATAAACACGATGCCAACACAAAAGCATTCGGACTGGATTCTGTTGAGGTGGTGACCGAAGGCGAAAGTGCGCACGGTGCCACGGCATACCCCATGGAGGCCACCGAACAAGACATTTATGTATTTGAGGGATGGTATGAAGGAACGAATACTGCTAAAACGGGTTCGTCCCCACTGTCAACCAGCAGGACGTGGGGACCGTCTAATGTGCAGGCGCCCGCTTTTTATTGGGCTGTTTCAAAAGTATTAAAGAACACTATTTATATCTATTTCTCGCCGAATGGGGCGAGTGGAGACGTGCTGTCGGTTGCTGCTGCTTATAGCACCAACATCACAACTCCCGCCGCTACAGCATTTTCAAGACCGGGCTACATTTTAGACCGGTGGGATACACAATCTGATGGCAGCGGAACGAGCACGGCTACCGGTGTGAGTTATGCAGTGTCCACTTCAACAACATTGTATGCTATCTGGAAAGCCAGTGTCACAATTGCCCGCGATCCGGCGAGTCATGTGAAAGTCGGCAAAACGGAGGGTGCGAATAATATTGCTGCCGTGGACTCCGTAGCGCCCGGCACTCCGGTTTATGTGGAGGCGCTGGATAGCACAGGCTATGAGTTTACTCACTGGTCTGGGGGACCCATTGACGGGCGAACTACGCTGAAAGCTCTCTTCTTAATGTCCGACGCCAATGTCTCTATCAAGGCTCATTACAGTCCCAAAAGGTACCCTGTCATTTATAATGCTAATCATGCCTCCGGCGGAACGGTTCCCCTTTCGGCTGAAAAACTGCACGGGATAGCCTACACCAATGTAGCAGCCTCCTACAATCCCGGAAACTTATACCGGACCAATCTCGTCTTTAACGGGTGGAATACCTCAAGTACTGCAACGGTTCCGTTGACTTCCATTACTGCTGATGCGATGACAGAGTTATATGCTGTGTGGGCTCCGATTACCGCCATCATACATACCGTTAAATATAAACACGATAGTTACACAACAGTAGATAATGATGACGAAACGGTTTATGACAATGCTGCTGCGCAAGGAACCACGGCGAGAACAATCGCAAACACTGCACAGTGGACTTACAGATGGGATGGCTGGTATGCCGGAACGGAAACTGCGGCGGGAACAACAAAAGTGTCGAATGATAAGTCTTGGGGACCTTCTATCGTGACTGGTGATACTACATATTGGGCTATTTCTGTGCGCGACTCTACGGTAGTGGATATTTCTTTAGACCCCAATGGGGGGACCGGTAATCGTACTACCTATAGCGTGAAATATGAAGAGATTTACACATTTCCGTCCAATCCATTTACAAACCCCGGTTACACTTTTGATGGCTGGTATCTTGTCCCGAACCCAACCGCATCCGACACCAAGTATAGTACAGCCGATACTTATAAGAACACCGGTACTGTCATTTTTTATGCGAACTGGAAGGCTACTACCAAACTTAATTTTTCTGCCGACCCGTCCGCCGGTGGCACTGTGACGGCTAAGGTAGTATCAGTTTCTAAAAATTCAGGTGACACAGTACCACCCTATAGTGTGGTGGATATGACGGCTACTCCCAATGCCGGTTATAATTTCCTCCAATGGGAAGGCACGCCCATTAACGGTGTTACCTCAAGCACGCGGTCTTTCTCAATGCCAATTGTTCCTGTGACGTTGAAAGCTAATTTC
This sequence comes from Candidatus Symbiothrix dinenymphae, assembly GCA_001417715.1. GTDB lineage: Bacteria > Bacteroidota > Bacteroidia > Bacteroidales > Azobacteroidaceae > Azobacteroides > Azobacteroides dinenymphae. The sequence goes on along the minus strand of BBRT01000203.1, from coordinate 11,123 downwards.
GCACCCAAATCGTATATTATCTCTTATCATGCCAATGGTGCGAGCGGCGGTGATGTGCCTGCGAACGGCGAAAAGACACATGATGTGGCCTATCCGACGAGTAGTGTGGCTCCCGATCACAATCCGGGTCTCTTATACAAAACAGGTTCCGCTTTTAAAGGGTGGAATGTATCAAAAACGGCTTCCGACAGTGCTTCCATTCCTGCCGCAACGAATGCGAACACCATTTTATTTGCTGTCTGGGAGGCTGATAAATACACCGTCACATACAATATAGGTACCGGTGCCGGTGGAACGGCTCCTACCACTCCTGACACGCTGTATGGCGTTGTGCTTGTATTACCCGATGGCACCGGGATGACTCCTCCGCCGGGAAAGGTGTTTGACGGGTGGTCTACGGTGGACGGCGGCGAGCGTGAATTTGTGTCGCAGGGTCCTTACAGAGTGACCGAATCTGTTACTTTGTATGCTTCCTGGAAAGCGCAGACATTCCTTGTTAAGTATGAGGGTAGTGCGGATGCTTTCTCTGATAGAACGCCATTCGCTTCCTATCGGGTGGATTATGGTATGGCGGCTCCAATCTCACCCACGGTGGTGGTGCCGGACAATACGAATTATTTTGCCTACGCGCTGAAAGGCTGGTTTACTGACAAGATCGGCGGAACGGCTCTGGGAAGTTCTGCAACCACAGGAACCTATCAGGCTCTTAATATAGTGAGCGATACCACTTTCTATGCACAAGTGGAGCGAACGCCTATTACTTACACAATAACTTACGATAGAGGTATGGCAGGTGGTTCAAATCTGTCTGCCGGAACTGTGGTCGCGGCTGCAACCGGCAAAGTTTATGGTACATCTTTCACCTTACCGGCTTCACCGGGAGTAGGGGTCGATACTGTCGGTTACGAATTTGACGGTTGGTCGCTTTCTAATGGCGGTAATAAGGATTATGATAAGGGTGCGTATTTTTATGTGACCGGTAATGTCACTTTGTATGCGCATTGGATTCCTCAAATCAACGAGGTATCCTATCGGGGAACCACAACCTTTTATACGGAGTTAACGAACTCTATGACTCACTTGGTGGATTATAATACTACGGCTCCCTTTTCTCCGGTGCCCGCTTGGCCGGCCGATAATATCCAATATACCTACGCTTTTGATGGGTGGTACCCTGCTGCCACCGGCGGTACGCGTATCACCACGAACCTGAATTTTGCTCCCGATAATATTATAAGCGATACTATTTTCTATGCACGAGCGACCAGAACGGCGCGTACCTACACCATTAGTTACCATGCTAATGATGGCACCGGAACTGAGCCTACCTCACATACCGCTGTGTATGATTCCCTTCTCACTGCTTTGCGAGACACGATAGCAAGTGATAGTGATAACGGTGCTTTATCTCGAACCGGTTACACTCTCACCGGTTGGGCTACCGCGCCTGATGGTCCTAAGAATTATAATTTGGGCGCCCCCACATATCGGGTAAAGGGGAATGCCACTTTGTATGCTTATTGGGTGCCCAACGAATATACTATCAAGTATGTGGCGCGCAGCGATAAATTTACAACGGGAGTATCTATTTCCCAAGAAAAAGTGTTCTATGGCAGTTTGCCGCAACTCGGCTCTAAGGCAACCGTGCAGACGGATGATAACCAATACAATTACACTTGGGATGGTTGGTATCTGGATGGTAATCTGGTTTCGCATAACAACCCGTTTTACCCTGCCGCTATCGTGATTAAAGATACAACTTATGAGGCATGGGCTACACGGGCGCTACAGACTTTTGTTATCTCTTACAACCCCAATGGTGCCACTTCAGGTACGGTGCCTGACCCGAAATTTAAAACCTGGGGGCAAGAGTTTACTGAAACAGATGCGAATGTCAACCCGGGCGGTTTAGCCAAAACGGGTTACGTTTTTGCAGGGTGGGATACTTTAAAAACGGCCATTGCAGCGCATACAATTCCGGACTATGTCAATAAAACCAACACTTTATACGCTGTCTGGTTAGGGACGGTGAATATCACTCAAAATCCGGTGGATGTGGGCAGTACGGTGAGTGCCGGTAGAACTGACACCGGCACCGGGATTGCCTTAGCTTCCGATACGGTTTCTGTAGGAACAGAGGTGTGGCTTAAAGCAACTATACCTACAGGGCGTCTTTTCGACAGGTGGGAATCAACCAGCGGCATCACAATTACTAATCCAACCGTAGCAGAGGCAGGCGCCTCCGGAGCGCACTTTACAATGCCCACTAATCCGGTGGTGGTCTCGGCAAGGTTTACGCGGGATACATTAGATATTTCCTACAGGGTGGCGACTGCAAGTGACGGCTTTGTCACAATCTCAATTGAGGAAAGTCCGAATGTGTTGTATGGCGATAATGCCGCTTCGAGCACCGCAACGCTGGCAACGCCTACCGCCCAATATTCTTATGTGTTTGACGGCTGGTTTGCAGCGGAAACAGGTGGTACGGCTCTATCGACCGATTTGACTTGGCGGCCAACTGATGTTCAGGCTGCTGCAACCTATTGGGCAAGAGCAACCCGGATTACCAATCAGGTAACTATTTCTTTTAATGGTAACAGTCATGGTGGCGGAAACGCGCCTGCCGATGTTACAATTTATTATGGTGACGGTATAACTAATCCGGGCGGTGGTACATTAACGAAAACAGGGTATAGAATGGAAGGCTGGTCGCTTACACCCAGTGGTGACACCATTGTGTATGATACTCAAAAATTCATCACGTCAACGCCATTATATGCTGTCTGGAGGCCGTTGACTTACGTTATCGCCTATCATGGAAATGGCCATGAAGGTGGAACGGTGCCCGATAATGACACCATAACTCACGATGTGGCTTTCACTTTGAGTGCTACCCAATTAACAAAAACGGATGGCTCCATCCACGACGGCTGGGCTTTGTCGCGAATAGGTGACCGAGTGTATGAACTTGGCGACACATATATTATGAACATCGGTGACTCGCTGTTTGCCCATTGGACGCCGCCAAACCGTACTGTCCACTTCGACGCTAATGGTGGCTCCGGCGCACCGGCGGATTCTGTTACGCCGATAGGGCTGACTATTAGATTGCCTGAGTTAGGTAGTTTGACAAAAGACGGTTTCGACTGCGACGGCTGGGCTACTACTCCCACAGGAGTTAAAGTGTATGACCTCGGCGAAACGGGTTATACGGTGACATATACGCATACTTTGTATGCCCATTGGGTGCCCAAGACTTACCAGGCTACCGTAGATGCAGGTCCGGGAAAGGGAGCCAGTGCGCCAACTATTGCCGGTACTACCTCTGTACAGCAAACAGAAGGCTCAACTGCCCTATTGGTGCATCCTGATCCTGCGCCCGGATTTGAATTTGTGAGTTGGACTATCAACCCAACCACCAATGGCGGCAGTGTGTCTAATGGCGGCACCGGTGACACCTATACTTTTGGGAGCGTCGCTGTTACTATCACGGCAAACTATGACGCCATCCGGTACACGATTACCATAGAAGAAGACATACCGGAAGCCGGTGCTACCACCGGAACCGACCTGTATATTGGATCCGCAGGCACGATATCCATGATAGGACCAAAGGATACTACGGTTGCTATAGCGCGTAAAGCCCCTGCATCCGCTGCTTATGAATTTGTCGAGTGGATACTGCCGCCGAGCGCAAGTATTGTACCTACAACTGAAACCGGTGAGAGTTTTGAAGCCGGTGCTGCAACATTCAAATTTGGCGCAGAAAGTGGTAAAATAATTGCCGTTTATAGAAAAAAGGGATTAATTACGCCTGCCAGAACCCCGGTGAAAGCAACAGCAACGCCTCCGACTATAACTCCGGAATACGGTGTTCCTACTGATATTCCTGCTACTTTGGCTTTGCCGACACCTAACGAAGGCTATATATTTGACCATTGGGCTCCCCCGGCAGCGAATATTGGTACGATTTCAGGCAGTTCCTTTACGTTTGGTACAGTGACTACAGGGACGATTACCGCTCATTACAACATCCATTATACCGTAGCAGCCAATACCGGCGGAAGTATTGCCGGTGGCGCTACGCCGACCGACTATTATCCGGAGGGTACTATTGTTACAATGCAGGCAACCGCGGATGTCGGCTATCGTTTTAAGGATTGGACAAAGATAGTAGGAACTGCGCCTGCAACATTCAACACTAACCCGATGACATTCGCGATGCCGGATGATACGGTGCGGGTGGAAGCCAACTTCCAGAAGACTTGGACTTTCTCCCGAGATGCAGATACCGGAGGCATTATTGATGCCACGGGGAGTACGGCTGACGGCACGTATGACGATAATACATCCATAACGGTGAAAGCAGAAGCGGAAGCCGGGTATAAGTTCAAAAATTGGACAAATGCCTCAAGTGCTATTGTGTCTTCTGATGCCACATACACTTTCAATCTCACCGAAAACACCGCTTTGCAAGCTAATTTCACAGGAATTTTCCACGTTTATGCTTTAAGCCACGATAACGCTAAGGGGACGGTTGCACGCACGGTGGCTCCTGCCACGCCATTAGACACGGTCATTGAGCAAGGTAGTGATTTGCCTATTGATAACTACTACACAGCTACTGCTGAACCCGGTTATCACTTTGTGAAGTGGATTGAGGACGGAGTAGGCGTGAATGATGATGTTGCTACGGCAATTACGCAATTCACAATCAATGCCGGACATAATCCGGTTACCCTGAAAGCAATCTTTGAACGCGACCATGTCATTCAACTCAGACTGGCAGTCGGCAGCGGTAGCGGAAAAATTACATGGACGGATGAAACTACGGATAGAACCGGTCAGAATGACACCGTGGCGCACCCCGGAGCCGGTAGTTTGGTGTATAAATTTAAAGCGGACGCGGGTTACGAGCTGGATTATGTGATGGTGGATGGCACACTGGATAACGCTGCCACAACAAGCAAACAGTATCAATATCCAGCGGTGTCGCAGGGCAACCATACGATTCTGGTAAACTTCATAAAGCACAATTATACGATTACGCCTTTGCCGGTAGTCTTAACAACAGGTGGCGGTGGTGGTTACATTGACCCTGATGTCCCTCAAAGCGTGCCTTATGGAGGTAATCAAACCTTTAATTTTTACAAAAGTCCCGGGTACAAATTCCATGAGGTTCGACTCAATGGTAATCTAAATAGTCAAGCGATTGTTGATGCCGGTAATGTATCTCCCGAAACGGTTGGTACCTATACCTTTACGAATGTGAGCAATGATTCCACTATTCAGGTGTCCTACACAACTATACCCTATAGTGTCAGCTATAAATTGTCGGAATCTGAACTTGGTGGCTATCAAGATGCTTTAAACCCGGAATTGCCGGACCCCGAAAATCCAACGGAGTACAATGTGGAATCCCCTGATATTCCGCTGCGAGACCCGTATAGGCGCGGCTACACGTTCATCGAATGGCGTGCGGTGGATGTGGCAGGAGCGAAGACAGATAAAATCGCTCACGGTAGCATTGGAGATAAAGTCTTTTTCCCGAAATTTGACAAAACGCCCTACAAGATTACCTATTATCTTCTGGAGCATGAAATTCCTGCTGTGGGCGGAACAAATGCGCCCGGCGGAGGTGAGATGCCCCATTATACTGCCGGAACCGTGAATATAAAGACTTATCTGCTCGATGCGGACAGTTGCAAATACGATACCACTTACTATGTGGAATCAAATCTAATCACGCTGCCTGCCGCAGATAGAGTAACACGGAAGGGCTACACCTTTGCCGGATGGTATAACAACCCCGACTTGGAAGGCGAACGCGTCTATGAAATACCGGCACACAGCATCGGCGACAGCACCTATTATGCCAAGTGGACGAAAAACCATTATACATTGAAGTTTGACGGCAATGGCGACAAAACCGGTCCTGTTGTTCCCGTTCCCGGAAATGGCTTGGTCAACGCGAGCGTTGCTCCGGCGAGCATGCAGGTCACCTACGACAGTATTATCGGTCTCTTGCCGCCACAAAAATCCGGAAGCCACATTACACGCGAGGGCTACGACTTCGACCATTGGCGAACGTTGCCTTTGCTCTCCGGCGGAACCCGATGGACTGAGCAGGACACCTTTAGAGTGAACAGAGACACCACACTCTTTGCACAGTGGAACATTCACACTTACGACATCCACTACGAAATGGACGGTGGCAAGTTTAAATCACCCGCCGACAGTTTGACTACCTATACCATAAAGGATGGTGTGGCTCTTAAAATACCGGAAAAACGCGGACACAACTTCCTGGGATGGAACTACGGCACGTCTGCCGCTATGAGCAGCAACAAGCTCCATCTTGATTCAATTATCCAACCGGGTATTTATGGCGACACTACGGTGTGGGCACGTTGGGACACCATTGTCTATAGCATCACCTATCACAACGACCAGGGTCGCTTTGCCAACCCCGGTACCGGCGGTTTGCCGCAGGCTCCCGCGAGCACCTATCCTAAAGGCACCGGCAATCATCAGGTTGCCACCGGCGACAGCATCTCGAAATATCGAATAACGGATACGCCCGTTGAGTTGCAGCGCATTGTGCGACCCGGCTTCATCCACAACGGCTGGTATGAAGATGCAGGACTCATGGACATGGACAGTCTGGCTTATGATACACTCATAGTGGCAGGTCGCATCAAAAATGTGGAACTTTGGGTGAAGTGGGATACAATACCCTACCAAATTACCTATCACATGAATGGCGGACATTTTGAAAATCCGGACAAGGATAGCATCCCATTTTATCATACCGATTGGTTGCTGTCATTGAAAAATCCGGTGAGACCGGGCTATCATTTTGACGGATGGATTCCGAATGCAGCCCTCGAAGGTGTCAAAACAACCATCATCCCTCCCGGTGAATTGCGCGATACTGCTTTTTGGGCGCGGTGGGCTAAGGATGTCCCTGTGACGGAAGATTTTGAAGCCGGCGACAGAAGTATTTCCAACTTCCCTGACTGGACTGTGGCGAATGGTAGCGAAACGAATGTTTGGCTTATTGGTAGCGCTGCAGGCTCTCACCCTGCCGGAACAAACGGTGCTATTTATATTCATAATACCGGCAGTACAGGTTTAGGGTGGAGTTACAATGCTTCACAACCAAGTGTTGTGCATTTCTACTCCGATATTTGGTTTGCCCGTTCTCCGAATAGACCCTACACGATTGCCTTTCATTGGGAAAACACGGGAGATGCTAATGATAGAATAGAACTATCCTTAGTGGACACTTGGACGTTGCCAAAAGCCGGTGAAGAAATACCTGGCGGGAAACGTCATTTTGTGAAGACGTTTGACGGGATGGCTTCGGGTACCGGAAACTGGGTAAACGAGCGGTCTATTATGCCTCCTTTCGAGAAGGACACTACCATCCGTGTGGTATTTACTTGGCGCAATGATGCTTCCGGAACTTCTCCTTACGGGATACAACCAGGTGCTATTGACCTGATTAGTGTTGCCTTGGCGGATTCGTTCCCTATCATGCTGGACCCCACCCCTTACCCGCTTGCTGACACAGAGGCAGGGTGGAATTGGGACCCTGTATCTGAAATCGCTGCGGCTCCATTCGATATTAGAGAGCTGATGGTGCGGGAGGGTGATACCCTTCGGAGTGAACCGCCTCGACCTTTCCGCAGAGGCTATGACTGGAACGGCTGGTGGACTCGAAGCACCTGGAACGAGCACGTTAGCAGTGCAATAGTTCCGCCGCCGCCGCCTGTTGCATACATCACGTACCCTAATAAGCCACAGCCACCGGTGGTGGATGCGGTTGAGTTGGTCGCCAATTGGCAACCTCACAAATATTCCATTCGCTATCATCATAATGGAGGTCGATTTTTGTACCCCGGCACCTATGATCCGGCACTTGATAAGGTAGTTGGTCCCGGTGGTGTTTATCCTGATGGATTGTTCGCGGGACTTCGTGGACCGGACAGTATCCCCAATTATACTATTGAGAGTGATACCGTTTTGCACCCTTCTTACAAATTCGGCGCCACTTTTATGGGGTGGTATGACCATAATGATGACGAAAGTAATGGTATTGGTACTCGAGTGGCTCCGGGTGATTCCCTGTTCCATACCGACAATCGCGTAGGAAATTTAGACCTGTATGCCAAATGACGGCGTCCTACGATAACTTTTAGAGACCTTCAAGGCGGACACATGCCTCTTGTGATGCCTGCCGGCATATATAACGATGTGTTCTCTCACGACCATAGTCCCGCTGATACTGTTTTTGACTACCGTTCCAGTGTGGGAATAAGTCCTTTGCCTGTGCCTCTCAGACGCGGTTACGACCACACGGCGTGGTACTCGAGGAAAGGTGCCGGTGGTGTTACTGTTGTTAGTATTCCCCAGAACGTCCAAAGAGATACTGCGCTATGGGCAGGATGGTCACTCCATCAATTTAACATCAACTATGAGTTGAGTGGTGGTGATTTGCCACCCGAACATATCACACACTACAATATGCTGAACGATAGCGTCTTACCAATACCTATAAAAGACGGGTTCAGATTTGACGGCTGGTATTATGATGAAGGACTGACTAATATGGTGAGTGATGATGGCATGACCATATTGAGCGGCAACGCAGGCGATACAACGGTGTATGTCAAGTGGGAAGCTGTGCCAAATGATATTTTCTATCATGTGGGTGACGACCCGACTGCGGTCTCTTTCCCCGACGGACTCCCGCCGAGTGATTATATGACAGGGATAGGTGTTCCCGAAGAGCTAATACCAAAGCCGGTCAGAGACGGTTACACTTTCATTGCCTGGTATGATAGAGACCCAATGGAAGTGGGGGCTACACGGGTTTCCAAAATAGCGCCAACTAAAGTTGGTTGGGTAAACCTCTATGCTAAGTGGATAAGAGACAACTTGGATGTGGAAACGTTCCCTAATAGTGAGGCTCCGCAGCAAAACAGATACCGCTATGGCGATTGGGTGGTAGCGAATGGTGCGAATGGTGTCTCCCAACCGAATGTGTGGAAGATAGGGTCTGCCTTGGAGTCCAATGATGGAACGAGAAGCGCTTACATTGTTCGCCATAACGGAGGTACTGACAGAGCGTATGACTTTGTGGCACCGAGCGTGGTGTATCTCTATCGGGATTTTGTTCTCACTGCCGACCAAAACTATATACTTTCCTTTGACTGGAACGGGATGGGTGAGGAAAATAAGGATTACTTAAAGGTATATATGACCGAATGTGCCGTTGGGAGCCCTCTTGTGCCCCAAGTCGGTACTTTGTCTGCGTCTACACCATCTGCTCCGCATTATTATGAAGAGATTGGCTCTTTCAGTGGCAGTCCCGGCTGGCGCAATGTAAAGCGAAAACTGAATTATGAACCACGAATCGGTACGTCGGATGTCAGACGAACTTTGGTCTTTGCTTGGATAAATGACGGGATAAATGGCACAAATCCCCCCATCGCCGTCGATAATATATCTGTTACGTTGCCGGTAAAAGTGCCTGTCGTTTGGGATTATGCCGATGGTATTACCTGTCTTGAAACGGAAGTGTGGCAGGGTACGCCGGTCTATTCTACGCAAGACCCCTCATCATCGGCTCTGGCAAATTATTCGTTCGCCGGGTGGTTTTATGACGATGATGATGATGAACCAAGTAACGATGTGAGAGCCACTTTCCCTATCTCGGTATTAGAACCGGTTCATCTGCATGCTACCTGGGAACTGAAACGCTATGAGATTGCGTACGAACTGGATGGTGGTCATTTCAGAAATCCCGGAATAGGTGGTCTTTATGGTGACCCCGGCGTTGTCGACAGTATTACCAGATATACGATACTCAGCACATTTACACTGCCTGAGCCGGTAAAACAGGGGTGGGTGTTTGACGGCTGGTTTGAGAATGCAGCAAAAACCTTGCGGAATAGCAGAATCGAGGCAGGTAGCTCCGGAAATAAGAAGTTTTATGCCAAGTGGCGGCTCCGCACGATTACCTATATGATGGATGGTGGACATTTCAAAAATCCCGGTATAGGTGGAGCTTATGGTGCTCCCGGTGTTTTCGACAGTATTACTGCTTACAGCTATTTTACGGAAACGCCTTTGGTAGCCCCGGAACGAACCGAATGGTTCTTTGACGGCTGGCGTGACCGAGAGCCGACTGAGGTTGACCCCGGAATCATTGTTCGGAGCATCCCGGCAGGACAAGAAAGAGATATCGTCTTGTGGGCAAGATGGCTATTCGGACATACGGTCACATTTAACACGCTGGCGGCAACTGCCTCTCCGGTGCCACCGCAAATTGTAGGGCATACGCGCACGTTCGCGAAACCGGAACCACCGACACTTACCGGATATGTCTTCTTTAACAAGTGGTATGTGGATTCGCTTTGCACCATTGAGTGGGATTTTGAAGTGAACCGTGTTCTATGCGATACCGTCCTATATGGCAAGTGGGGTAAAACAAATTTTGAGGAAACATTCGAACCTAATTCGCCTACTTTCGAGAAGTGGAAATATACGCAGGACAGCCAACCCAATAAATGGTTTATTGGAACCGGGGCACGTAACTCTAATTATGCTGCTTATATTTCGGATGATGGTGGTGTCTCGAATCATTATGCGATAGATGTCTCTACTGCTCTTGCTCTGCAACCACCGTTTGCGCAGGCTACAAGCATTTCGCATCTCTATATCGACCTCGAATTGCCAAGTGCCGCCGAAGATTATGTTCTCACTTACGACTGGAAGGCTGCCGGTGAAGGTGGTGTCTCTGAGAAAAAGGATTATATGACGGTCTATATGACTGATACGACTGTTATTCCTGTGGCAGGGCAATTGCTCGATGTGGTTGCTATGGATACTTGTCAGGGCGACACTGCATGGCGACAGGCAAAACATACTGTGGAGGCGAGATTTAATGGAACCACAAGGCGGTTGATATTTTCGTGGATAAATGATGATAAAGTGGGCTCTCAAACGCCTGCTGCCATTGACCATGTGGTGGTTTCTACTCCGGTGTTCTATTCCCTTTTCTTTGATTTGAGCGGAGGACATAATTGGCGGGATACTATCAGGCATGCACCTAT
>BBRT01000202.1 GCA_001417715.1 Candidatus Symbiothrix dinenymphae | reverse complement strand
TTCGGACGACTGCGCCACCGAAGGTGGATTTTGTGCTGCACGACCCTCCGGGCACGAGCAGCTATGCCTATATCAATGCCGGTACAACGCTGGTGCACACGGAGTTTGATTCATGGACGGAAGGCACGTTCCTGTCCTCTAAAGCTACCGGTTCGCTCGGCTATTCCACGATGATGGTGCTGGGTCCTATAGGCACGTCCGCCTCCGCTTATGGAACACTCGGTGGAGGAGTAGAGAGTACATGGACGTCGTTGGGCAATGGCTCTATGCAGACGACCTACAAGTTCAATCAGAGCTTTTCCACGATGGGCAACCCTGCCCTTATGGGCGGCGGTGGCGATGTGTTTGTGGGCGACCCGGGCGATTTGTTTGTGGGTCAGGCGGTGAACACCGTCTATGGCAAGGTCAATGCGGTGGAGATAAAACGAAAAGAAGCTTTCAGCGGAAACGACTTGCTGAAAGCGGACAATGCAGGTCTGTTTGCCATCGGAAAGTCCTCGCCAATGGGGGTGGGGGAGAGTTTTGAAACAAGTTTTGCCTACACGGAGTATGAGATAGAGAACATCATGATGCCCAAGTGGGTAGAAGCGGAGCAGAGTTTGTTCAGTTATTTCATCCCCAACACAGATCCATTGGAAAGTCAGGCGTGGAACGATAGCGTGCTGTTCGACAATTTGCGTCAATTAGGGGTAGACCCCAAAAAACTCACCCGACCGTTGTATGTATCGCGCTTGGATAAAAACGACCCGAATTTCGGCGAGCTGAACAGCGACCCTGTTTTTGAAGAACGGGCAACGGAGGCGGGTGCCATCA
>BBRT01000201.1 GCA_001417715.1 Candidatus Symbiothrix dinenymphae | reverse complement strand
AGAGCCTGAATACACGCTTGGAGTTCCTAATCTGGAAGTGAGAGCGTCGTTGATGGAGCATTTGTTAAGTGCATATACCAATTATCCCCTTTCAACAATGTCGGCACTTGGGCGACAAATGTTGAAACAAATCCTTGCTTTCGATGCGAAAGGCTTTACAAATAATATGCGTAAGATGTTTGCCGACGTTCCTTACACTTTAAAGCCATCCAAGGCGAAAAACCAAGCCAAAGCGGAAGCGAAAAATTTAGCAAATGAAGCCTTTTATCACATCATTTTTCAACTGTGGATGACCATGCTGGGTTTCAATATTCAAAGCGAAAGGATGACCAACCGGGGACGTATAGACGCTGTGCTGCAGCAAGACGGAGTGGCGATAGTGACAGAGTTGAAATACCATGCCACCACGGAAACCGATACCTTGCTCAACCAAGCCATCGCGCAAATCCGCGAGAAACGGTATTATGAGCCGTTTCTTGACCGGAAAGTCATTTTGCTGGGGATTGCATTCAGTGGAAAAGATGTTGGTTGCAGGATAGAACAGTTAGAAGACAAAAAAATTAAAAATTAAAAATAAAAAAAAATAAACAATATGAATATTAAAGTGTTAAAATTAGTTTGTGGAATGCTGCTGTTGCTGTTTTCCACCTTATCGGTATCCGCCAAGTATAAATTCGATAATGTCCTGTATGGGGTATCTTATTATCACGAGTATATGCTTACCGAGCGTTTGGACAAGGATATCCAAATGATGAAAGAGGCAGGATTGTCTGTGGTTCGTGTGGGCGAATCCACTTGGGCGCTTTTT
>BBRT01000200.1 GCA_001417715.1 Candidatus Symbiothrix dinenymphae | reverse complement strand
CCGCAGGAAAATACACTATTCGGTCCGAGGCTCCGTCAATAAATGGCGCGCACAGGATGTGGTCGCCCATCATGTACTGGTCCTGGATTCCCCAAACGTCCTTGTCGTCCGGATAATCGAGTATCAGCGACCGAAAGGGTGGTATCCCCTCGAAATGGTATTTGGCAAAAGCCGTGTAGAGATAAGGTATCAGGGACATCCGTATTTCAATCATTTTTTTTGCTTTCTGCTCCAGTTCGAGATAGTTGGGCAGCATCTCATTCCGGTTATTTTTGTTCGTCTCGTACTGAAACCAGGGGGGATTGTTGATATACCAGCAGTTGAGGAGCATCTGTGCCGACATCAGCGTCGTCTGCATTCGCCGTATCAGGTCGTCAGCCGAAGCTGCCTCTCTTACCTCCGGCGACCAGTTCAGTCCGGAGAATCCTGAATTGAGTATCATCCGCACATAATCGCCATGGTTGTACATATCGCTGTACAGCACTGAACCATAAGGCGTTGCAAACAAATGCGAGGCTCTGACATCCAGCAGTGTCCGCCGGTTATTTTTCCGGTAGAGCTCCCATATTATTTTCTGATAGAGCAGTCCGAAGAGTTGTCGGTATTGCACGCCATCTACCCCCGAAGGGAACTGCGCAATATCGGGAAAACTCCATTCGGCATGGGCTAGGGCATAGTCGGCGGCATCGCACTCGTCGAGTTTGAAAGCTGAAATACCCTTGCTCAGCAGGTTCTTGTCATGATACGTCTCGAATATCTCCCTTGCTTCCTTCGTGATGCAGTCGGGAACGGCGCCTTTCCATACGGCA
>BBRT01000199.1 GCA_001417715.1 Candidatus Symbiothrix dinenymphae | reverse complement strand
GTTGCAGGATTGAACAATTAGATAACAAATTAATAAAATAAATAATAAAATAATTAATAAAATAAATAATAAAATGAAAAGATTTTGGACAATACTAATGTGGACGGTTGTCATGCTTACCGTTTATTCGTGCGGACAGAGTAAAAATACTCCTGTTTCGGTCATCTTCGATACCGATATGGGATGTGATTATGATGATGTGGGCGCTTTGACTATGCTGCACGCACTGGCGGATAGCGGCGAAGTACGAATATTGGGTACTGTTGTGTGTCACCAATCATTAGAGCAGAACATTGGTACGGATGCGATTAATCATTACTACGGTCGCCCCGACTTGCCGCTGGGACGACCATTCAAAGGAATGAGTAAGGATTGTAAAAGCGTTCCTTGGATGGCGGCATTGGACACGCATTTTCCGCACCGCGTGCGCACCATAGAAGATCTGCCTGATGCTGTTGAGGTCTATCGCCGCATCCTTGCCGGCGAACCGGATACTTCCGTTGTGGTGGTAACGGTTGGCGCATTGACCAATATTAGCAATTTGCTGCAATCGCCTCCCGATAAGTATAGCCCTTTGGACGGCAAACAATTGGTGGCAAAGAAAGTAAAACGCTTGGTGACTATGGCGGGCACTTTCCCCGAAGGTCGTGAAGCCAATGCGTATTGGGATACGCCGTCGTCTGCCGTTGTGTTTGAGCAGTGGACACCTCCCATTATTTTCAGCGGCTGGGAAATAGGCAGTGAAATAATTACCGGCAAGCGTTTGCGAGAATCCGGCATACAAAACACACCGGCAAAAGAGGTTTATACG
>BBRT01000198.1 GCA_001417715.1 Candidatus Symbiothrix dinenymphae | reverse complement strand
TCATAAAGATGACTTCAACTTTCTGTTAGACAGCCACTTAATTCGCAAAATTGGTTCGCAAGGGCAGAACAAAACCTACCTGATTGCCCTGAAATTGGCGCAATTCAGTTTTTTGGTGCAGCATGGTTCGGTCGTTCCCATCATGTTGTTGGACGATTTGTTTGATAAATTAGATGCTAAGCGGGTGGCAAAAATCGTGGAATTGGTGGCGCAACCGCAATTTGGACAGATATTTATCTCCGACACCAACCGCAAACACCTCGATGAAATTCTCGAACAGATGGAGTATGACTACAAGCTGTTTCAAGTAACTAACGGACAATTTTCGGAAATGCCATGAAACGAGTAAGCACACAATCCATCGCCTCAGTCCTGAACGAATTTTTGGAAGCCCGTCCGGATATGGCAAACAAAATAGCAGAAGCCCGCATCATAAGCCACTGGAACACCATGAGTCCGGCAATCACACGCTACACCTCCGCCGTCTATATCCGCAACCGAACGCTCTACGTCACCCTCACCTCCGCCGTCCTAAAAACCGAACTGATGATGCGCCGCGAACAATTGCTCATCACACTCAACAAAGAAGCCGACAGAAATGTGATTGATACGATTGTATTTTGCTGAATATTAGCTATCTACGCATCAAATTGCTGTTGTTGGTTTAAACACAACGAGTTATAGTTCTATCTTAAAGTGATTTAGAACAAAATCAGCAAAAAAAATAACTCATAACTCATAACTCATAACTTTTTTCGTAACTTTGCACCCATGAAACAGATACTCATTACAGGCTCTCCTCCCAGTTCGGTACTGTCAACTT
>BBRT01000197.1 GCA_001417715.1 Candidatus Symbiothrix dinenymphae | reverse complement strand
CTACAAAGTAGCGAGAGTCGTAATTGTACGCCAAACGACCGGAAACGCCCATATTGCGGTGAGGCAGCGACAGTTCCAAATCAGTGGCAAGCCCCTCATTCCGCTGCGACATGATATACACCAATAAAGCATTCAGGTTGTGCTCGCGTATCTGCTTGTTGTATTCCAGCGCCGATTCCAAATAGAACATTGTATTGATGTTTCGCCCTCCCGCAGAAGGTAGAATAGTCTCGTCCCCGCCGGCCGGATTCAGTCGCCATAGCTTGTATGACCCGTCCGTCAGGTCGTAAGACTCCATATTATAGTAAAACGGTTTATACTGGCGGACGGTGGAAAATTCGGAAAAACGGTTCATATTGACCATCGCCCTGAGAGATAAACCATCGGTGACCATGTCCAATTTTTGTTTCACCTCAAACTGCGTGAGCGTCATGTTGGTACTGTAATCCTTATAGCCCTTCTGCGATTCGGCGTAAGGATTGATATAATTGCCTTGTTCATAATTGCCGAACAGGATGTGCTTCACGTACGCATTTTCTGCATCCGGCTCATAATAGGGTTTAAAATATACCGGATTTGCCTGCATCACTTTTTTGTACATTTCTGATCCGCCGTCTATAGGTCCGGTATATTCGTCGAACGAAGAACTCAAGCGCAGGACGAGTTCTGTCGTTTTGGTCAGATTGACATTGACGTTAGAACGCACCGCGTATTTGGTCAGGCTGATATTGGTGTTGAAGTTGTTTCTTCTGTCCACTGTCAGGTTACCATTGTCTTGCGTGATGTTGGCGGCTACATAATATCGCGCAATCTTTCCGCCACCGC
>BBRT01000196.1 GCA_001417715.1 Candidatus Symbiothrix dinenymphae | reverse complement strand
TGCTGAAATGGGGGGCGGGGCGATTCTATTTTCTACCGAGCTACAATCCCTACGGGATAAAAACAAATGATGAACGAACAATATTCATAAAACATCCATCTTTTTGACACCCCACCCTACGGGATGCAGGGTGGAGGTGAGGATTGGCTTTTCTACCGAGCTATAATCCCTACGGGTGGGGTGTCAAACAGATTACAAACGGATGAAATTTTTGCGTTCTGTTTTTTTATCCCGTAGGGATTGTAGCTCGGTAGAAAATCATACCTCTCCTTCTCCCTGCATCCCGTAGGGATGCAACATAATCCGCAATCGGTTGCATCCCTACGGGATGCTGAAATGGGGGGCGGGGCGATTCTATTTTCTACCGAGCTACAATCCCTACGGGATAAAAACAAATGATGAACGAACAATATTCATAAAACATCCATCTTTTTAACACCCCACCCTACGGGATACAAGGCTATGTATATTTGTCCCTACGGGATAAAACACCGTTTGCAAAATAATAGCACCTGAAAAAAAGATTTAGCCTGTTCCTGTTCGTCTGAACTGTGATTTTCGTCTGAACTATGATTTTAAGATGATTTTATTGATTTATATGATTAAAAACAATCATACAAATCAATAAAATCATCTTAAAATCACAGTTCAGATGATTTATATGATTCAAAAAAATCATAAAAATCACTGAAATCACACGAAAATCAAAGTTCAGACAAAAAAAGTTCTGTCCTGCTTGGTTTTTTAGAAAAAATGCTTACTTTTGCACCTCAAATTTCACGAAAAAAATTATGGCAACACCTCCATTTAAGTATCAAGAGCCGTTTCCGTTGGGGAAGGACGAAACGGAGTATTATTTGCTGACGAAAGAGGGCATTTCTACTGCTGCGTTTGAGGGCAAGGAAATCCTGAAAGTGCAGCCTGATGCGCTCACACACCTTGCGGCAACGTGTTTTCAGCAGTGCGCGTTTTTCTTGCGGGCTGCGCATCAGAAGCAAGTCGCCGCGATTTTGGATGACCCCGAAGCGAGCGAGAACGACAAATTTGTGGCTCTCACGATGCTACGCAATGCCGAAGTGTCCGCCAAAGGCATTTTGCCGTTCTGTCAGGACACGGGCACGGCTACGATTATTGCCAAAAAAGGGCAGCAGGTTTGGACAGGCGGTGGCGACGAGGAGGCACTTTCCAAAGGGGTGTACAAGACCTACACGGAGGAAAATCTGCGCTATTCGCAGACCGTGGCGTTGGATATGTACACCGAGAAGAACACGGGCACCAACCTCCCTGCGCAGATTGACGTGCAGGCGATTGACGGCGCGGAATACAAATTTCTGTGCATCGCCAAAGGAGGCGGCTCGTCCAACAAAACATACCTCTTTCAGGAAACGAAAGCCCTGCTCAACCCGCAGACGCTCGAAAAATTTCTGCTCGAAAAGATGAAATCGCTGGGCACGGCTGCCTGTCCGCCCTACCACATCGCGTTTGTGATTGGCGGCACGTCGGCGGATGCCTGCCTCAAAACGGTGAAAATCGCCTCCACGAAATATTACGACACATTGCCCACGAGCGGCAACGATGGCGGTCAGGCATTCCGCGACCTCGCATTGGAAGCGAAAATGCTGAAAGCGGCTCAAGAAATCGGTTTGGGTGCGCAATTCGGCGGCAAATATCTCGCGCACGACATTCGGATTGTCCGTTTGCCGCGTCACGGTGCCTCTTGTCCGGTGGGGATGGCGGTGTCCTGCTCGGCAGACCGCAACATCAAGGCGAAAATCAACAAAGACGGCATTTGGGTGGAAAAACTCGAAGACCACCCTGCCAAATACATCCCCGAAGCATTGCGCAACGCGGGCGAGGGCGATGTGGTGCGCATCAACCTCAATCGCCCGATGCAAGAGATTTTGGCTGATTTGACCAAATATCCCGTTTCCACGCGCCTGTCGCTCAACGGCACCATCGTGGTGGGTCGCGACATCGCCCACGCCAAACTCAAAGAACTGTTGGACAATGGCGAAGACCTCCCGCAATACATCAAAGACCATCCCATTTACTACGCCGGTCCGGCAAAAACGCCCACAGGCTACGCCTGCGGCTCGATGGGACCGACCACGGCGGGGCGGATGGACTCCTACGTCGATTTGTTCCAGTCGCGCGGCGGCAGCATGGTGATGCTCGCCAAAGGCAACCGTAGCCAGCAAGTAACGGATGCCTGCCACAAACACGGCGGCTTCTACCTCGGCTCCATCGGCGGACCGGCAGCAATTTTGGCGCAAAACAACATCAAAAGCATTGAATGCCTCGCCTATCCCGAACTCGGCATGGAGGCAATTTGGAAAATCGAAGTCGAAGATTTCCCTGCTTTCATCCTCGTGGATGACAAGGGCAATGATTTTTTCAAAACTTTGAAGTGATGCACTACAATTACTTTTCACCGGATCCATCATTTGATTGGGGTTCCTTTCTGGGAGCTCTTTTAGGGTCATTGATTGGTGTAATTGGTGCAATATTTGTGTTTTATTGGGGGAAAAAATCGGACAAAAACAAGACGCATGAAGAAAACAAACACACATTAGAGGCACTTTCAATCTTAATTGCGGAAATCATTCAAGATATTTCCACAGTGAAGGATAGGATTGATGAATATGCAAAAAAAATTAATGATGCTCCACACGAACAGCATGAAAGAGAACCTTTGCCAACGTTTGTTATAAATCGGTTAAATAAATTAGACCTCCTTTTTGTGACTAAATTATTTGCTGAATTTGGATTACATGCAGATGACAGCGCAAATTTTATGCGGGCTTTGGTGTTTTGTGATTCGCTTTTAAAGGAAATAAAAACACAATATAAAGAATTTAATGAAGATATGTACAATAAGGTTTCTCAATTGGACAATAAAAAAGATGAAGTAGCAGCAGTCAAAAAAGCTCTTAATACAGATCAACAAGAGAGGATGACTGGTTATAGTGCCGATATGGAAAAGGTTTTGAGCGATATGGCAGAAATACAAAAGCGGATAGAAGAAGTTTTGAAAGAAAAAAAATCGTGCAAAAGTATTTGTAAATAAAAAAATATTGTAACTTTGCACCCGAAATTATACATAAAAATGTAAAAAAAATGCAGGAAACAATGCAGGAAACAATGCAGGAAACAGCGGTACAAGTACCCGTATTGCTAGTAAAGCGAGATGCTAATGGCAATGTTGCATTCACGGTTGGCACCCGAGAAATGGGATGGCAAGAGCGATTTGATAAGTTGAATAAGTCTTTGGCTCAAGTTATTGTGACAAAAATTCGGCAGGACGACAACAAAAAAGTCGACCAACGCGTTCTATCTACAGAAATAGGGGTGAGTTGAGGTGTCCCTGCTTTTTTGCAAAATCTAAACAAATATGATGGGAAACGAACACTATTCTGTTAAAAAGGTTAACACAGAAACATTTAATGATGATTTTAAAGAGTTGCTTTCTCTGAAAGACGAGGGTATCCTGCAAAAGTCTCTTGATGATACGCACATTTTTCGCTATCTCTCTAATTATCTTGTGAATAAAAGTAGTGGTGCCAACATCACAACGATTGTGGTGGAAGAAAAATATACCTGCTTAAATTTTCTGGAAGATTATGCAAATTATTACGCTCGTTGTTATACTCCGTATAAGAAAGAGTGTAAGAGATTGCACTTTTTTAGTGGAGTTGCATTTAGTGAAGAAGGTTTTGAAGCCATGTTGATGAATTGGGACCATGACAATTGGAAAAAATACCAAGGTTGTATTGTTGTTAAGCCTATCCCCAAGGGTATATTTGGAGTTACATATCTCAATCATTACAACAAGATACATGAGAACGATGAAAATGAGAAAGGAAAATTGCGCCATTATAAATGTTTGACGAATCAAACTGTCAATTTATTTGGAAGAGATTGTCTCATACAGACAATGCCATTTAAAGAACAGGATGGTATTGTCGCATCGTGCGCTACAACTGCTATGTGGATGGCGTTTCATAAAACAGCAGAACTATTCCACACAAAAGCTCCCAGTTTAAGCGAAATAACCATTCTTGCAGGAGAAAATGAAGATAGCCATGGAAAAATATTTCCAAGTCACGGACTGAGGGTAAGCCAAGTCTGTAAAGCAATAAATAATTTGGGAATGCTTGCTGAAATTAAAACAAATTTTGAATCCCTGTCTTATTTTAACCTTTTTGTTCATGCCTACTTGCAAGGAGATATACCAATATTGTTTGGATTTAATTTCGATGATGCTAAGGATGCTAATCATCTTGTCACATTAAACGGGTACCGTTACAATGCAGAAAAATATCAAAATTTCTCAAATCGGTTTGTAAGTGATGCCATTGACCGGTTTTATGTTCATGACGACCAAATTGGAACTTTTGCGCGTATCAAAGTAGATGAAAAGCCTGTTAAAAAATTAAATCAAAATAGTGATGAGCCTATTAATGCACATCTTGATGTGACTACTGGTTGGTGGCGTGATAAAGAAGAAGCACAGCAGAGTACAGATAATTGTAGGCATGCAACCCCGGCTTATTTTATTGTTCCATTATCTTCATCCATCAAAGTTTCGTTTGATGATATTTATGATAAATTTCTTTTCATCCGTTTAGTGTCTGAAAATTTTATTAACCTTGCCGGTGAAGGAGAAAACATACCTGTCAAAAATAATATCACGTGGAATATTTTCATAATGAAAAATAATGATTATAAAAAATGGCTGTATACATATTTTAAAACACATAAAAACGAAAATACAATACTCAATGCTAATGTTGACGTAATGCAGCTTTCGCTACCAAAATATATTTGGGTCGTCCAAGCATTTTTTGGAAGAGAACTTCTTTTTGATTTTATTTTTGACACCGTTGAAACTAATATATACGGGAAGCCAATCAGTGTAAATATTTATAATCACGAAACGGAAGAAGTCTTAGAGAAAGGAGGGGGTGCAATAGTTAATTCTTTTGCTTCTGACTCAAAACAATATAATGAATCGCTATTAAAAAAATTAAACCAAGAAATTAAAATTTCTCCGAGCATAAAAGAAAGTTGGGGGGAAATAATCACTAGGATGAATAATGCCATCACTAATGCCTCTAAAGAGAGCAAAATAATCTCTTACAATGACATCCTATTAAACGTTCTTAAGCAATGCGAAGATGATAAAACAGAGATACCTTCCTCTGATATTACAGAAAAATTAATGAAGAAAATAACAGTTAAAAAACTTGATGACCGTGTTAGTTATAGGAGTCGTAAATAATTTATGTTGCTTTGTACAATCGCTCCCACTGGATGACAAGGGCAATGATTTTTTCAAAACACTGAAATAATGCACTACAATTTTGACGAAATACTCAATCGAAAAGGCACCGGTGCGCTCAAGGTGGATGCGCTGGAGGAGCGGTTTGGCAATGCCGATTTGATTCCGTTGTGGGTGGCTGACATGGATTTTCGATGTTGCGACTCCATCGTTGAAGCCCTGCGAAAACGTTGCGATTTAGGCATTTTCGGCTATTCAACCACTCCTGACGAGTATGTGCAAGCGATTGTCAATTGGCTGCAAACCAAACATCGCTGGACGGTATCCAGAGAGTGGCTTTCTTATATTCCGGGCGTGGTCAAAGGCATTGCGCTCAGCATCATGCACTTCACCACGCCGAGTGATAAGGTGATTATTCAACCGCCTGTGTATCATCCGTTTAATATCGTTCCGACCCTGCATGGGCGGGAAGTGGTGCTTAATCCGCTGCTCGAAAAAAACGGGCATTACAGTATGGATTTGGAGGGCTTGCGGCAGGTGATTGACAAAGATTGCAAACTGCTGATTTTGGCAAATCCGCACAATCCGGTTGGCATCACGTGGGACAAAAAAACATTGCAGGAGTTGGCAAAAATCTGTGCCGAACACCATATCCTGGTGATTGCGGACGAAATTCACTCGGATTTGGCGATTTTTGGGCACGAACACATCCCTTTCGCAACGGTGTCGAAGGAGGCAGAGCAAAATAGCATCACGCTGATGGCACCCAGCAAGACGTTTAACATCGCCGGCATAGTGAGTTCGTACGCCATCATCCCCAACAAAGCCATTCGCGACAGTTTTTACAAGTTCCTCGCTGCCAGCGAGTTGAACGAAGGCACAATCTTTGCCTACACCGCCACCACAGCAGCCTACAACGGAGGCAGCGAGTGGCTCAGCCAGATGCTGACCTACATAGAGGGCAACATCCAATTTGTGGACGAATATTTAAAGGCAAACATCCCGCAAATCAAAGCAATCATCCCCGAAGCATCGTTTTTGCTGTGGTTAGACTGCCGCGAATTGAAGTTGAGCCAGCCGGATTTGGTCATGCTTTTCAAAGACAAAGCAGGCTTGGCACTCAACAACGGCAAAATGTTCGGCAAAGAAGGCATCGGCTTCATGCGAATGAATGTAGGTTGCCCCCGCAGTGTGCTCAAGCAGGCTTTGAATCAACTGTCAGTGTCAGTGTCATTGTGAGTGTCAGTGTGAGTGTCATTGCGGGTCAAGCCCGCCATTGTATTGTTCTTTTTCTTACCTTTGCACCGTGAAAACAGAATAAATTAAGAATTAAGAATTAAAAATTAAGAATTAAAAATATAAATAATGAAGATTGCAAATAATGCAATTGTGTCTGTGGGATACAAATTGTATGTGAAAAACGAAGAAGGGAAAGATGAGCTGATGGAGGAAACGACCCCCGACAACCCCCTACGGTTTATGTATGGCGTGGGTATGATGCTGCCCGCCTTTGAAAAACCGCTGCTCGGCAAGGAAGCCGGCGACCGCTTTTCGTTCAAGCTCTCCTCCGAAGAGGCTTACGGCGAATACTTTGAAGAACAAGTGGTAGAATTGGCACGCAGTTTGTTCGAGGTTGACGGTCGGTTTGACGACCAAAGAGTGATAGAAGGAGCCACACTGCCCATGATGGACGACCAGGGCAACCGCCTGCAAGGTTCCGTGTTGGAAGTAAGACGGGATGCCGTAGTGATGGATTTCAACCACCCGCTGGCAGGTGAAGCATTGGAATTTGAAGGCGTAATCTACAACGTCCACGAACCCGACGCCGAAGAAATAGCCGAAATAACCGGTCAAGGCTGCGGCTGCAGCAATGATTGCGACTGCGAGAAAACAACAAGCTGCTGTTGCAAATAAGGGCAATTTTAGGCTGTCGTTTTGCGCGAATTTGCTCAACGATTGTTTGGTAAGTTAGTTAATTATGGTTACCTTTGCACGCACTAAAACATATTTTTGATGAAAATTTTGCTTGATGCTAATATTTTTTTTGCTGTTATTCTTAATGAA
The DNA here is from genome assembly GCA_001417715.1 of Candidatus Symbiothrix dinenymphae. Classification (GTDB taxonomy): domain Bacteria; phylum Bacteroidota; class Bacteroidia; order Bacteroidales; family Azobacteroidaceae; genus Azobacteroides; species Azobacteroides dinenymphae. Next base: position 25,328 of record BBRT01000196.1, on the reverse strand, counting down.
CCGGAAAAAGAACGGATTATTGAGTTGACAAGAGGTGCTGAAATGGTGTCTCCTGAAGTAGTACCCTACGAAATTGGAAATGCCTTATTGGCGATGCTAAAAAGGAGACGGTTGACTAAGGAGCAAGTAGTGAAAAGTTTCAACACTTTTGACTTTATACCAAAGAACTTAGTGCAGATAAATGTTGCTAAAGCAATTGAAATAGCTTGTATGTTTGATATTTATGCGTATGATGCTTATTATCTGGAAGTTGCTAATCGATTGCGATTGCCGTTATTGACGTTGGATAAACGGATGCAAAATAATGCTCAGGAATTGAATATAAATATATTGGAGGTATAAAAATGAAAACTTACAACAACTTGGAAGCTCAAAACGACGTGATGGTACTGAATGCGGGCATAAACGAGAGTGTCTCGATTAAACAGCGAAAAAACGCATCACCGCTGGATGTAGAGGGGATTATTGTTAATATCTCTACTGATGAAGTTATGGATTTTATAAGGGAAGGGCGAGAAAATTTCTCCAACAAAACCAACCTTATGGTATGCAAATAGCGAGCGAAGGCATCGCCTCATCGGTCATATTCGCACGGCAGATGAAAATTGCGCCCTCATCGCGCGCGATGCATCAGAAATCCCGCTTGTGGCGCAAGCCTGAACACGAGAAGAGGACTAATTTCAAAAAAAACACATTTTTTTACTTTTTTGTTCAATCACGCTTGCTTATTCAAAAATTATCTCTACCTTTGCAAAATATTAGTGTTTTGTTGACCGTTTAGTAAGAACGTATAAACTAAAAAGTATGGAGAGTTTAACAATTGTTAGAGAAGCATTTTGCAAAGTGAAAGATGTAGTATTTCACGATTCGATAATGCTTGATGATTCGCTGATTCAAATCGGGCAGTACGTTTTGAATGAACAGCGAAATACGCTGAAGTTTGCGCATCGAAAAACGCAGCACCTGTCGCCTCGTGAGTGCGACATTCTGGGCGTACTCTGGCGCGATGTTGAAAGGTTGGTTAGCCGCGAAGCGTTGCTGGCTGCCTATTGGCAGAGTTGTTCTGTGTATGCCTCGCGCAGTTTGGATTTGTTCATCCACCGTTTGCGCAAGCAATTGGCAGCCGACCCCAAAGTCAAGATTTTGACCATTCGCAACAAAGGTTTTCTGCTGACGGTGGATTATCAGCAGGAGTGACTGTCACAATTATTTTGCCGGGCGAACTGCGACTGTGAGAAGACAACAAGCTGTTGTTGCAAATAAGGGCAAAATTAGGCTACACTTTGCGCTCAAATTTGAGGTTGCCAATTGCTATTAATCTGTAATTAATGATGCAGCAATAATGCGATGTATGAGTATTGTGGTGCCGGTTATGGTAAAAATAGTTGTATTCGGCTTGCTCATAACTCGAGTTTATAATTGGTACCATAGTGGGTGTTTAATATTTTCTCTACATTTTTCCACACCTCTTGATGCGTATAGGTTTTCTTGTTGCTATTTTCTGCGACGTTCATTGCTGCAGTTACGATTGCATTCATATTTTTTGTTGTTTTTTTCTGCAAAAGTGCGACATTTAATTTACATACACAAATATAATTGCGTGTTACAAATTTTACGACACTATCCTCACAATTGAATATGGCAAGCCACTTTGCTGCAATAATCACTTGCGGAGGCGGTTAAACAAATTTGTGGTTTCCCTGTTTATATATTCGTATTTGTCTATTATCCAATTTTTTACGGGGATTCTTGCATCCCAGACAGGTGTTAGCAAATCAATCACCGGTTGCGCCCTTTTGCGGTGTTGATTGCGGGGTGTAGTTGCCATATATATATCTAACGGGATGGTCGCGGGCATATCTTTATGCATATCAAATAGCTTCGCGGTATTTTCCATATCCGACACAAGACATTGGTTGAGTTTGGGCAACGTGCAACCGGCATAATCCATTTGAAAGTCCAATAAATTATCCAATCCATAGTTGTGATACATGTCAGGATGCTTTCCTCGTGCTATCTCGGAGTGTCCCCATGCAGCTTCGCCCACACCATATTCGATGGTTATGATGGCGCATTTCATTTGTTGAGGCAGGTGGTAGTGTTCCATGCTTTTCGCTTCGAGCAGGGGCATTTCGCAGTTGTCATCGGCATAGACCATTCGCCCCTGTTCGGCGCAAAATCGGAAGCCTGATGCCAGGTCGCAGGCAAAATCGGTGATGGTGCCCACTCGTCCATCAAAGCCGTAACCGGCATCCTCGTCCACCATGGAAAATTGTTCGCTGCTTGTGGTTCCTTCCAAGTTGCTGTTTAAAAAGTCTTTCTGAAGTTCTCCGAAGCAATAAGACCTGTCAAATCCTTCTGTGGTTTGGTAGGGTTTGCCGGCATAGATGATGTTGCCTACTTGGTGGTTGCTCTCGAAAATGACGGCTTGACGCTCTATGATGGCATAATAGACAAATTTGGAAGCAACGATGGTTTCGATTTCCGAGCCTAAATGCTTTCCTGCATAGAAATTGCCGGGCTTGTTGACTATTGTGGCGCATTTTGTCACGCCGCGTGCCAAGCCGCCGGAAATGGAGGCAAAAAAATTGCGATTGATGTCCACACCGTTCATATTTGTCTTGTTGACAACATGGTTTGGGTGGCGAAGCATATCTTCAAGCCCGTCAGGATTGGTGCAAACGGCAATCAGCACCGTCAATTCTTCCAGGTTTCGCCGTCTTATAGCATTGGTATCCAATGAATTGACATAATCCTCGACTTGCTTGATAAGCGCAAAGGTGTTGAATGTTTCCCGCGAATGGATGCCACCCTCTTTGGCAATCACGATGTCGCCATGTCCGAGCACGAGCATATAGATAGACCTGCCTTGCGTGCTTAGCCCCATTTCCACCAACCTCACATGGGGGCTATTGACTAAATTGAGGAGCCGCTCTTCCAGCAGTTCGTAGGTGAAATGCTGCGTTAAATCCATCTCTGAATACTCGAAATCGCCGTTTTCGGGAATTTCTCGAAAGGGGTTTCTGCTCCACATCTCCTTTAATTGACTGATTGAAAGCCCGTTGATTAGATAGTCGCCATACGCGTGGTATTTGGCTGTCAGCTCGGTTTTGTTGAGGAGGGTGCTGTGGATGGTGTCTGTCAGGAAATAAGCGAGGTCCGGGTCTTCGATTGAGTCGGTGTGGGTGGCAGCTTCGGCGGGTTGGTAGCTCGCGAGAAACAGTATAAAGAGTTTAAAGATACTTTGCCGCATAGCCCAATGCCGTAAGTTTGTCATTGTTTATTTAATTATTTTCTGAAAGTGGGGGCAAAAGTAGATAAAAATTTTCAAATTTTCAAGTGAAGTTTTATTTTTTCAAAGCCCGCAAAGTTAAACTTTCATAAATATTTGGTAGTTCAAAAATAACGTCTTACCTTTGCCGCCGAAAATTGTTTGGAATTATGTTAGAATTGGGAAATACAGTGGCGAATTATCATCACCCGTCAGCTAAGGCAGACAGGGCTATTGTGTGCGTACCCCCCCCACCCACCCAACTCATTTATTATCAGCAAGTTGTGAGCAAAATTTAAAGTATTTCTTTAAGGGCGTTATTAGTCGTAATAGGATGTTTCTACCCTTGTGCGGCTTTTTTTTTGCGTGGCGGTTGGCGTGTTTTCATGGATTTGAGATTTGGTTTTTTAAATTAAAATAATAAATAACGATTAAAAAAGAAAAGTTATGAACAAGAACAGTATTTTATTGAGTGCTATGGCACTTGGGCTATTGGTCAGCGCATCTGTGAGTGCGCAGGCGAAGAAGGCTGCAGCACCTGCAGCCCAGTATAGGGCTATCACGAGCCTTACGGGAAAAATTCCGGCAGCAACGCTTACCGTGAAAGTGAAAGCCGGTGAAACAGAGGTAGCGAGTGGTTCGCTTTCAAATGGCAATTTTACGCTTGCATTGCCGACAACGCTTAAGCCCGGACCCGACACATTCCTTGACCCCATCACAAGTTGGGCAAAGAGTGAGGACGTGAAAATCAGTGCTCCCACAGCCAAGTTTTGGCGGTATATGGCACCATTGCAGGTCTATCTTGGTGAAACTCTATTAGGTTCTGCCAGCTACACTGACAGTGGAGAGGAAATGGAAACTTCCCTCTATCTTGTGTATGTAGATAAGGATGTCACCATAAAAGGTTCAACGGAAGTGGGTAATTATGACCTGACTTTGAAAAAAGGATGGAACAAAGCTTACCAAAAGGGTTCAGCATTAAACACAACCACAGAACCAAAAGGTTTGAAGTGGGTTTTTACATCTAATAATTAAAAATTAGCGGCTAAAAAACTAAATCGAAAGAAATCCCTGCTGTGAGGCGGGGATTTTTCTTTGTAGCAGTAAATCAGGCACTACCCGCCGAATGCTTTGTTACAACAACTTTTTTCGCACCGAATTTAGAAATATTTTCATCGCCGCCGAATCTTTTTTCTCGATAATCGCCAGCAGATTTGCCAATTCCATACGAATTTGTGCCAACTGACCGGGTGTATGCGGGTTAAAAAGAATTTCTGTCAGCAAATAATCGTCCTCCGACAGCAAGCCATCGGCAATCGCCTTGTGCTTCTTAAACGTTGTGCCGGGCGCATCCTGATGCTTCATCACTGAGGCAAACACCAGCGTGGAGGCAAACGGGATGGACAGCGAATACGCCACCGTTTCGTCGTGCTCGTCAAAAGTGTAGTCAAAAATGTTCAGTTTCAGCGAGTTATACAAATCCCTGAAAAAGGCTTTGCCCAAATGCGATGATTCCGAAATGATAATCGCATTTTCGGACGAGAGATTGCCCAAATTGGCAAACGTGGGTCCAAACATCGGGTGGGTGGACACAAACGGTCGCCCAACCTCCGCATAAAACGCTTTCAATCCGGTCTTTACGGACGCAATGTCGGAAATGATGCACGTTTCAGGCACGTGGGGCAACACCTGCCGAAACGCCGCAATGGTATATTGCACCGTCACGGCATTGATAAGCACTTCCGGCTGAAACTCAGCGATTTCCGCAGGGTCGCTCATCCGAATGCAGTTGTAAGTGAACCGCAACCGCTTGGGGTCGTTATCAAAAATCGCCACCTCGTGGTCGCTGCTCAGCACATCGGCGAAGAAAGACCCCATCTTGCCTGCGCCCAAAATTTGTATTTTCATAAATCTGTGTTATATTTTTTCAAAAGCCATACTTTTGTTTTCATTGTTCTTTTCAAAGCAATTGTCGTAATGTTTCCGTATCAGGCAAAATATCGCGATATTGTTCGGGAAGTTCCGAAGCAAACTTGTAACTTGCCACGCCCATTGGCTTCGACATATCGCGAAACGCATATTCGACAATGCCCTGTTTTTGGGATTTGCAGAGAATGATGCCTATCGACGGTTTTTCGTGCGGCAAGCGAACAAAATCGTCCAATGCCGAAAGATAAAAGTTCATTTTCCCGAGATATTCCGGCTTGAAATCGCCGCGTTTCAGTTCGATAGCCACCAAACATTGCAATTGGCGGTTAAAGAACAGCAAATCAATGAAATACTCTTGTTCTTCCACGAGCAACCGGTATTGATTGCCAACAAACGAAAAATCTCTGCCCAACGCCATGATGAACTTTTTGATGTGCAGCATAATTTCACTTTCCAGCACGCGCTCGTCAGGCTCATCACCAGGGTCTTCGATATTGACAAAATTTAGTAGATATTCGCTTTTAAACGATAGCAATGCTTTTTGGCGAAGGTCTGCATCCGATATGGTGGTTTTAAAATTGTTGGGAACGGTGCCTTGTTTTGCAAACAGATTTGCTTTCAAATGGTATTGCAAAGTTCTATAACTCCAAAATTCGGAGGCACACCTTTCAATATAAAAAAGACGTTCGTCCAAGGATTGTGCTTTTGCCAAAATTTCACAATGATGAGAAAAGCCAATGGATAAAAAGTGTTTCCACTCTATACCTCCTAAATCGCCAGCCACCGGCTGGCGATTTGCCAACAATAAATCGCGACTAATTTCGTCCGTTGGTAACGGACGAATTGCATATTGCTGATTTTCAAATATTTCTAAATCGCCCGACAGTGTTGGGCGATTTACATTCTCCAAATCGCCCGACAGTGTCGGGCGATTTGGAATAGCAGTATTCCAACTTTCGTAAAACTGCCTCATTCGCTTCATATTGCTATCTCCAAACCCTCTCAACCCCGGCAATTCATGCTGCAACTGCCGCGAAATGACCTCGATGGCATTCGTCCCCCAAAATCCTTCGCGACTGTTTTCGGAAATGTATTTGCCTATGCCGAAATAGAGCGACAACATTTCGCCGTTCACCATCACTGCCGCGCGATAGCGGCTTTGCAAAATAGCGGTTTTGATGGCTCCGATTGCCTGATTGTAATTCAAAATTGACTGCTGTTCCATATTTTCAATCCCCTGTTAATTATTGATTTAACACATCAATCTGCTGCCGAATCGACTCCTCGTGGATGGCTTCAAACACCGTTTTCATGAAATTGGGGTCAACACCCACTTCCAGAGCCTGCCGACTGCGCTTGTCGAGGATTTCGTCGTAGCGACCGGTCTGCAACACCGACATATTGTGCTCCTTTTTGTATTGCCCTATTTCGCGCGAGATGCGCATCCGTTTGGCTAATGCGGTCAGGAGCGAGTCGTCGATTTCGTCAATTTGTTGGCGCAATTCGGTCAGGCTTTCCGTCGTCTGCTTGGTGTCGCGCACCACTAATGTGTTGAGAATGAACGACAACACATCGGGTGTCACCTGCTGGGCTTTGTCGCTCCATGCCGAATCGGGGTCGCAGTGCGATTCAATAATCAGCCCGTCGTAGTTCAAATCCAATGCCTGTTGGCTCAGCGGCGCAATCAGTTCGCGCTTCCCACCAATGTGGCTGGGGTCGCCGATGATGGGCAGGTTGGGCAGGCGGCGTTTCAACTCGATGGGGATATGCCACTGCGGCAGGTTGCGATACAACGACTTGTCATACGAACTGAAGCCGCGATGGATTGCGCCGATTTTCGTAATCCCGGCGTTGTAGATGCGCTCAATGGCACCAATCCACAACTCCAAGTCGGGATTGACCGGATTTTTCACCAAAACGGGACCCTTAAAGCCCGCTTCTTTCAAAGCATCCGCCAATTCCTGCATCGCAAACGGATTTGCCGACGTGCGCGCACCAATCCACAGCAAGTCAATGCCGAAATTGACCGCTTCCACCACGTGGGCACGTGTAGCAACCTCCGTGGAGACATACATCCCCGTTTCGCGCTTCACTTTTTGCAGCCACGACAGCCCTGGCGTACCCACGCCCTCGAAGCCCCCCGGCTTGGTGCGCGGCTTCCAAATCCCCGCGCGGTAAATTTGGATGTGCTTGACAGCCAACTCCTTAGCGGTGTTCATCACTTGCTCCTCAGTCTCTGCGCTGCAAGGACCGGCAATAATCAGGGGTCGCTGGTCGCGCACTCCCGGTAGTAAAATTGATTCTAATTCCATATTATTTTATTTTGTTGGCACGCAGATGACGCAGATTTTTAGGATTTACGCAGATAAAAAATCTGCGTAAATCTATCTAATCTGTGTCATCTGCGTGCTAAATTTTTAATCCTATTCAAAGCCTCATTCAACTTATCACAACAAAGCGAAATACGCACATACCGCGCCCCATTGCTGCCAAAAATAGAGCCGGGCGTGATAAAAACGTGCGCGTTATACAATATCTCATCGGCGAGAGCTTCGCTGTTGGCGTATTGAGCGGGGATTTTGCCCCAGAGGAACATCCCCGACTGCTTGGGGTCGAAGGTGCAACCCAACGCCGTCATCATCTCTTCGGCGATTTTGCGCCGCTCGCGATACACCTTATTCATGCCTTCGTACCACTCACGCGGGGCTTGCAGGGCTTTGGCGGCAGCGAGCATCATGGGTTTGAACTGCCCGCTGTCGATATTGCTTTTCACTTTTAGCACCCATTGCACGAATTGCGCGTTGGAGGCGAGCATCGCCATACGCCAGCCGGGCATGTTTTGCGATTTGCTGAGTGAGTTCATCTCAATGCAGATGTCTTTTGCTCCGGCTATCTCCAAGATACTCAGCGGGTTATCATTCAAGATGAAACTATATGGATTGTCGTGGCAAATGACGATGCCGTGCTTTTTGCCGAAATTGACCAACTTTTGGAACAGTTCTCTGCTCGCGGGCGCACCGGTCGGCATGTGCGGATAATTGACCCACATTAGCTTGACTTTCGATAAATCCAACCGCTCCAACGCCTCAAAATCGGGCTGCCAATTGTTTTCTTCCGTCAAATCGTAGGGGATGAGTTCGGCTTCTGCCAAGCGGCTCACCGAACTGTATGTCGGATAGCCCGGATTGGGGATTAGCACCCCATCGCCCGGGTTGAGGAACGCCAGCGAGATATGCAGAATGCCCTCTTTGGAGCCTATCAGCGGCTGAATTTCCGTGTTGGGGTTCAACTCCACGCGGTACCATTTCTTGTACCAGTCGGCAAACGCCTGACGCAGTTCGGGAATCCCCACGTAGGGCTGATAGCCGTGCACATCGGCACGGTGCGCCGCCTCACAAAGCGTGTCGATGGTCTCCGCCGCCGGCGGCAAATCGGGGCTTCCCACGCCCAGACTAATCACGTCCAAGCCTTGTGCGTTCATCTCGGCGACCTCCTTCAGCTTCTTTGAGAAGTAGTATTCGCTGACTGATTGCAATCTGTTTGCCGGTGCTATTGCTCTCATAATTTATAATTTTTAATTTCTTCGCTCGTCATAATTTCTATTCTTTGCAGGGGATTGCGGGTCAAGCCCGCAATGACATTACTCATAACTCAGATTCATATTCTCCCAAAATCTTCAAATCATTCGTCAGCGGGCGAATCGCCTCCAGCCCCTGACGGTATTTCTGCACCTCAGCAAACGTCACATCGACGTAAAAAAGGTATTCCCACTCGCGACCGATGACGGGCAGCGACTGTATTTTAGTCAGGTTGACATCGTAGAACGACAGGATTGTCAGCACTTTCGACAGGCTACCCTCCGTGTGGGGCAGTGTGAAGACGATTGACGACTTGCTGATTTTGCTTTTGTCCAGCAGTTCTTCGGCTTGTGCGCGGTTGGCGAGCAGCAGGAAACGGGTGAAATTGCGTTTGTTCGTTTCAATGCCCTCGTCCAGCACGTTCAGACCGTAGAGTTCGGCGGCGTAGCGGCTGCATATTGCGGCGTGACCCTTCAACTGCTTTTCGGCAATTTCCTGTGCGCTCAACGCTGTGTCCTCGCTTTCCACCACCTTAATCCATGGGTGGGCGTTGAGGTAGTCGCCGCACTGCATCAGGGCGATGGGGTGCGAATTGACCTCCGTCAAGTCCTCCAATTTTTGCCCGTGAAGTGCTGCAAAACTGTGTGTGATGCGGATTTTTTGTTCACCAAACACCACCAAATCGCTCCGGCGAATCAGTTCGTGATTTTGCAGCAGACTGCCCGCAATCGTGTTTTCGATTGCCATAATGCCGATGCCGTCCGGATTGTTTTTGACAAATTCGATGACATCCTTAAAATAGATGCACGGGCAAATGTCTATTTCGCCTGCGCCCTTGTCTTCAAAAAACTTGCGGGCTGCCACCTCGTGGTAAGCTCCTTTTACACCTTGTATCGCTACTGTTTTCATATTTTGAATAAAAAAATCCCGCCGTTGTGACAGGATTTCAGATTTATTTTTCATTTCATCATGCAAAATCCTGTTCTTACTTCTCAAAGTAAAAATAAAAATAAGAATATGCAAAATAGAATTTGTTCATCACTCGTTCAAAAAAGTGCTGCAAAGGTAATACTTTTTTTCAAAACCAAACATTTTTTTGAAAAAAAAAAATGGCTTTTTTTATTCATGCGCTTGCATATCTCGTGATTTTTATCTACTTTTGTCCGCTGTTAAATTAATAATTGATGAGTAAAAAAACGCAATACAATCCAAATAATCAATTTAATCCGGTAATTCAAGCTAAAAAGATTGAAAAACTAAGCGAGAAAATTGACAGAAATAAGCAAAATATTGAGGCTTTGTCCAAATCGAATGACAATCACATCTCATATTTAGCCAATTTTACTCGTCATGATATTAAGAATGCTATTCTGAGCATGGATAGTATTTTAACTGTAACAGCTCCTGAAGAATTTACGCAGGAAAAAATAGCCTCGTTATCTACATATTTAGAAGTAATAAGCAATACAATAGAAAATTTTGCCAAATTAGTTCCTTATTCTTCTGATGGTAAATTTAAACTTGAATCATTGTTTATTGCAGTTGAAGTATTAACGAGAGCTGATATGCAGAATCACAAAGTGAATTTTCAATTAAGGTTTGATCGTAATTCATCTTGTGAACTGGCTCTTCCTTTTCAAGCGTTGCTGCAAATGATAAATAATTTATTACTAAATTCTTTGAAAGCGTTAGAAGGGATTGAACCAAAAGAAATTATCTTGGAAGGATTCGTAAAAGATGATATCTTCAACATACAAATAAGTGATAATGCTAATCCTATCCCTGATTGCGATGTTGATAAGATATTTTTATATGGATTTAGCACAACCGGAGGTTCCGGTATTGGATTATATCATGCAAAATATTTGTGCGAAGAACTCAGCGGGAATATTTCCGTTATTTCTGCCCAAGAAAAAGGATTTACGAAGACATTTTGTATAACATTACCTATAAAAAAAGATGGAAAAGCGAGTATTAATAATTGATGATGAAAAAGAACAAGCCAACGGATTGGCTAAATCTTTAGCGGCTTTGTTGCCCGAGTATGTATTTGAGGCATATAGTGGAGAAAAAGAGATAGAAACTGCCATTGAGGAACGTTTCTACACTCTTGCTATTGTGGATATACGAATGGATAAGTATCAATTTAATGGGATTGATTTGGTAAAAAGAATAATAGCTATCAATCCTTTTGCAAAAGTTCTTATTATTTCAGCCTTTAAAGATGAGTATTTTGGCAAACTCAGAGAAATTCTTTTGTCCGGTAAAGTTGTTGACATATTAGATAAAGAGCCTCTTTCTAAGTGGGTTCCCCAATTAAAAAATGTCATAGAACGTTATTTTGATGGTTTAGAAAAAGACCCATCGGAGATTAATAACGCATTGTTACAGTTTTATGCCGATGCAAAAAATGAGCAAGACACCTACAAAAAAGGTATTGGTTTTGAACATTTTATCTCTCTTTTATTTCAATCAATAGGATACAAAGAAATAAGTAAAAGGAACAAAGATTTATCTTTAAATGAGGTGGATTTAATCATTAGAAATGAAATAGAGGATGGCTTTTTAAATAAATTCAATAAATACATCTTGGTAGAATGTAAAAATAAGCCAAATGAAAAAGTTTCTAAGAATGATTTTATCGTATTTGCTGCTAAACTCAAACATACTAACGGATTGGCTGATTTAGGAATAATTGCAACAACAGGCTATCTTGCACGAACTACATATATTGAAGCTGCAAGAGAAACGCATGGAGAGCAAAAAATCCTGTTTCTATCTAACCCTGAAATTGAACGATTAATAAAAGCAAATGATAAATTAAATGAGTTTAAGAGAATAATTGATGAGCAAGTGAAAAATACATAGCGAAGTGCGTATTCCCATCAATCTATCGCAAACACCACCTCATGGTCTTCCAAATACCGCACGATATCCTTATCCACCAGATACTTGCCTTGCGAGGATGCCAGCGACAGCGAGAGGTTGCTTTCCGTGTCTTCAATCTTGAAATAGAGCGAGCTGCTGCCGCGGTTTTCTTTCAGCAATGCCGTTAATTCTGCCATCAGTTCATCGTCTAATTTGGAGAGGGGGATGGTGATGGTCAGGTTGTTTACGGTGTTGCTTTTCATGCCGCTGAGTGGTTCTATGGAGCGGATTTGGAAATTTATGCGGGTGGGGTCGCCCCATTGGGGAGTTTGAAATGAGCCTCTTATCAGTAGCGATGTGCCTTTCACGCCGTAGTTGCGGTAGGCGAGAAAGGCTTTGCCGAAGAGGGCTACTTCGCCGCTACCCGAAAAATCTTCCATTTTCAGGACGCCATACGGGTTGCCCGTTTTGGTGGTGCCCTCGCGGAAGCCGGTTACGATGCCTCCCATCGTGATTTCCTGATTGAGTGGCAGGTTGTCTTTTGCCTCTGCGAAATTTGCCATTTTCATTGAGCAGAGGTAGTTGAGCGCGATGTAATAGTCGTCCAGCGGGTGCGATGAGAGGTAGATGCCTACATATTCTTTTTCCTTGTTCAGGCGTTCCAACGTACTCCACGGTTCGCATTGGGGGATGGGTGGTCTGGCTATTTCCACTGCGTCTATGCCGCCAAAGAGGGAATTGGTGGAGGAGTTCTTGTCGGTTTGGAACTTGTTGCCGTAGTTGATGAGCGTGTCGGAAAAGGCCTCGCCCTTGGTATTTTCGGCAAAAATTTGTTCGCGGGTGAAGTCGGGGAAGTTGTCGAAAGCTCCTGCGAGGCACAATGCTTCGATGATTCGCTTGTTGCACGACTGTTGGTTGATACGTTCCACAAAGTCGAAAATGCTCGTGAATGCTCCGTTGGCATCGCGCTCCCGCACGATGGCATCCACAGCAGTGCGACCCACGCCCTTGATGCCGCCCAAGCCGAAGCGGATGTCGCCTCTTTTGTTGACCACAAAGTTCAAATCCGACTCGTTGACATCCGGTCCCAACACTTTTGTACCCATCGCGCGGCATTCGTCCATAAATTTGGTGACTTCATAGATGTTGTCGAGGTTGCGCGTGAGGTTGGCTGCCAAAAATTCGGCAGGGTAATGCGCTTTCAGATAGGCTGTTTGGTAGGCAATCCACGAATAGCAGGTGGCGTGCGATTTGTTGAACGCATATTTGGCAAATTCCGCCCAGTCGCTCCAGATTTTCTCCAATTTATCGGCAGAAAACCCTTTTTTTGTGGCTCCGTCGATGAATTTTGTTTTCAAAGTCGCCATTTTATCAACCAACTTTTTCCCCATCGCCTTGCGCAACTCGTCGGATTGTCCGCGTGTGAAGTCCGCCAAGTCGCGGCTCAGAAGCATGACCTGTTCCTGATAAACGGTGATGCCGTAGGTGTCTTTCAGACGACCTTCCATTTCGGGAAAATCGTAGGAGATGGGCTTGCGACCGTGCTTGCGGTCGATGAAATCGGGGATGTAAGCCATTGGACCCGGTCGGTAGAGGGCATTCATCGCGATGAGGTCTTCAAATTTGCTCGGCTGCAGTTCGCGCAGGTATTTCTGCATCCCCGGCGACTCAAATTGGAACGTCCCGATGGTTTTCCCCTGACTGTAAAGCTCATACGTCTTTTTGTCGTCAATCGGGATGGCGTCTATATCGAGGTCGATGCCTTTGGATTTTTTGATGTTAGAGAGGGCTTCCTTGATGATGGAGAGGGTTTTTAAGCCCAGAAAGTCCATCTTAATCAGCCCCACCGATTCGACAGTGCCGCCCTCGTATTGCGTGACCAGCAAATCTTCGTCCGTCCCCTTTTCTTTGGCGGTCGCCAGCGGCACGTAATTCGTCAGGTCGTCCGCCCCGATAATCACTCCGCAGGCGTGTACACCCGTCTGGCGCACCGTTCCCTCCAACTGCTCCGCATATTTCAGCACGTCGGAAATGGTGCGATTGGTGGAATGCCGCGCCTCTTGGAGTTCCGGAACGTGGGCGATACTGTTTTTGATATTTACCTTTAACTCCTTGCCATTCTTGTCTTTAGCGTTGATATGGTCGGGAATCAATTTCACCAACCGGTCGGCTTCGGGGATGGACACGCCCTGCACGCGCGCCACGTCTTTGATTGCCGATTTCGTCGCCATCGTGCCGTAAGTTACGATATTTGCCACGTTTTTCTTGCCGTATTTCTCTGTCACCCAGCGGAGTACACTCTTTCGTCCGTCATCGTCGAAGTCAATATCAATATCGGGCAGCGAAATGCGGTCGGGGTTGAGAAAACGCTCAAACAGCAAATCGTATTTCAGCGGGTCTATATCCGTGATTTTCAAGCAATAAGCCACCACCGAGCCGGCAGCCGAGCCGCGCCCCGGTCCCACCGACACCCCCATATCGCGAGCCGCCTGTATAAAGTCTTGCACGATAAGGAAATAGCCCGGAAAACCCATCGTCTTCATCGTATCCAATTCAAATTCGATGCGCTCGAGAATATCCGCCGGAATGGGGTCACCATAGCGCGCAGGGGCTTTTTTGAGCGTCAGGTCGCGCAAATAGTCCGCCTCCAATTTGATGCGCACCACCTTGTCGTAGCCGCCGAGCGTGTCGAAGCGTTTGGCATCCTCCTTATTAAATTCTGCGCGGAGGTCGTCCTCCGTGAATTTTTGGCGGTACTGCTCCTCGGTGCCAAACTCTTCGGGGATGGCGAAAGCGGGCATCAGCGGTGCCGAGTCGATGCTGTATGTTTCCACCTTGTCGGCAACTTCCAGCGTGTTGAGCAGTGTTTCGGGCAGGTCGGAGAAAATCGCCGCCATCTCATCGGCGCTTTTGAACCACTCCTGCTTGGTGTAGTGCAGCCGCTTGGGGTCGTCCAAATTTTTGCCGGTGCCGAGGCAAATCAGGCGGTCGTGCGCCTCCGCGTGGTCTTCTTCCACGAAATGCACGTCGTTGGTGCAAATAATTTTGGTGTTCGTCTTCGCGGCGAGTTCCAAAATGGCTTTATTAACGCGCATCTGCTTTTGATACACCTCCTGGTCGCCACCGGGTGCATCGGTCTTGTGACGTTGAATTTCCAGATAAAAATCGTCGCCAAACACACTCTTAAACCACAAAATAGCCTCTTCCGCCCCCTGCATATCGTCCGCCTGTATCTTGCGCGGAATTTCGCCACCCAAGCAGGCAGACGAAACAATTAAACCCTCGCTAAACTCCTTCAAACAGTCTTTATCAATGCGCGGATGGTAATAATTGCCGTCAATCCACGACGTAGAAACAAGCTTGCACAGATTTTTATATCCCTGTTTATTTTTTGCCAAGAGGATTAAATGCCACCCGCGACTATAATCCCGCTTGTTATCCACCGTTTTTTCAAACCGC
Organism: Candidatus Symbiothrix dinenymphae; assembly: GCA_001417715.1. GTDB lineage: Bacteria > Bacteroidota > Bacteroidia > Bacteroidales > Azobacteroidaceae > Azobacteroides > Azobacteroides dinenymphae. The sequence goes on along the minus strand of BBRT01000196.1, from coordinate 10,223 downwards.
GTGCTATAGGCGCAATAGGCTTCCACGCCCAAAATTGGCTTGATTTTCTCGTCGTCGGCTTTGTCCTTATTCTTCTTATTGACATAGTCGTAAAACTCTTTGGCACCATACATATTGCCATGGTCGGTGAGAGCCAGCGCACGCATACCGCACTGCAAAGCCTTATCCACCAGTCCGGGGATGGTGCTCATGCCGTCTAATTGCGAATAGTGGGAGTGGACGTGCAGGTGCACGAAATTTGATGTTGCACTCATAGTGTTATGTTTTTTGTGTCAGCACTGATTTTATCCAAAATATCCTGCGTGAAAGCGGTTTTGAGCATCGCTTTTGCCTCCGGTTCGGGGATGCCGCGCGACCGCAGATAAAATATTGACGCCTCGTCTAACTGCCCCGTAGCCATGCCGTGGGAGCATTTTACGTCATCGGAGTAAATTTCCAATTGCGGTTTGGAGTGGATGCGGCAGGCGGTTCCGTCCAACAGGTTGCGGTTGTTTTGATACGCCTCCGTCTTTTGTGCGCCCTCTTGCACTACTATTTTGCCGTCGAACACGCCTATGGCTTCGTCGCTTAGCAGGTATTTGAACAGTTGATAACTTTTGCAGTTTGGCGCGATGTGTTTCACAAGGAGCTTGTTACTAATCGTTTGTGTGCCGGTTCCGAGTGCCAAGCCGTAGATATTTACTTCGGAACCTTGAGCGGTCAAATAGATTTCAACCTCTGTTTTTGTTGTTTGGTTTTGCAAATAATACAAATCCAATTTTGCATTTTCTCGCACATAAATATCGCAGTTCACCGAGGTATCTTTCGGCGAAAAGTAGAGCACTTCGTGTGTGTCTTCTACTATCTGATATGTGATATCAACTTTTCTCATTTCAGCCAATCGTAACCTTTTTCTTCCAGTTCCAACGCCAATTCGGGCGGACCGGATTTAATAATTTGCCCGTTATAGAGCACGTGCACCGCATCGGGCTTGATGTAATCCAGCAATCGCTGATAGTGGGTAATCACAATCGTGGCATTGTCGGCGCGTTTCAACTTATTGACACCGTCCGCCACTATGCGCAGGGCGTCGATGTCCAAGCCGCTGTCCGTTTCATCCAAAATCGCCAATTTGGGTTCGAGCATCGCCATCTGAAATATCTCGTTGCGCTTTTTCTCGCCGCCGGAGAAGCCTTCGTTTACCGAGCGATTGACCAAATCCGCCGTCAATTCGACCAAAGCCTGTTTTTCGCGCATCATTGTCAAAAATTCGCCTGCAGTCAGGGCTTTTTCGCCGTTGTGGGTGCGCCTCGCATTGACGGCAGCCCGCATGAAATTGACCATGCTCACACCCGAAATTTCCACAGGATATTGAAAGCTCAAAAAAATGCCTGCCCACGAGCGTTCTTCGGGCGACATCGCCAAGAGATTGTTGCCCAAAAACGTAACCTCACCACACGTGACCTCAAACGCCGGATTGCCCACCAGCACAGACGCAAGCGTGCTCTTGCCCGACCCATTGGGACCCATAATCGCATGCGTCTCGCCCGCCTTGACCGTCAAATTAATCCCTCTCAGAATTTCCTTGCCGGAGACGAACGCATGCAGGTCGCTTATGTTTAGAAGTTCAGTATTCATGTGTTCTTTTTCAATAATGGGCACAAAGATACGAAATAGTTATGAGTTTTTTTTAATTAACTTATGCATGCCCCACCTCCACCTCCGGCGCAATCTTCTTAATCAGCCCCTGCAACACATTGCCGGGACCAATCTCCGTGAAACTCGTTGCGCCGTCGGCAACCATTGCCTGCACCGATTGTGTCCATTTGACCGGAGCGGTCAGTTGGGCTATCAGGTTGGCTTTGATGGTGTTGGGGCTGGTTTCGCCTTTTGCTGTCACGTTTTGATACACGGGGCATTTCGGCGCAGCAATCGGTGTTGCAGCAATTGCTGCTGCCAATTCTTCGCGCGCCGGCTCCATCAGTGGCGAGTGAAATGCTCCGCCAACGGCGAGTTTCAGTGCGCGCTTCGCGCCCGCTGCCAACAATTTTTCGCACGCCGCATCCACGCCCGCGCTGGTGCCGGAAATTACCACCTGACCCGGCGAATTGTAGTTGGCTGCCACCACCACATCTGTGATGCCGTGGCACACCTCTTCAATCGTGGCATCGGGCAATGCCAAAATCGCCGCCATCGTGCCGGGCGTTTTTTCGCACGCCTTCTGCATAGCCAACGCGCGCTTATAGACTAATTTCACACCGTCTTCAAACGACAATGCTCCGGCAATCACGAGGGCAGAAAATTCGCCCAGCGAATGTCCTGCTGTCATATCCGGCTTAAAATCAGCACCTTGTTCCAATGCAGAAATCACCGAGTGCAAAAAGATTGCCGGTTGAGTCACTTTCGTCTGCCGAAGGTCGTCATCCGTGCCCGCAAACATCAAATCGGTGATGCGAAACCCCAAAATGGTGTTCGCCTGTTCAAAAAGCTGTTGAGCCTGAGCAGAATTGTCATACAAATCCTTGCCCATACCTATGAATTGGGCACCTTGCCCGGGAAATACAGCTGCTTTCATTTTTCGTTATGAGTTATCAATCATCGTCATTGCGGGCTTGACCCGCAATGACGATTTTTTTATTTACAGTGCTTTTATTTCTTTCAACACATCGTTGGTGGTGCGGACGGCTGTTGCTGACTTTTCAAACAATGCTTTTTCTTCCGCATTCAGGTTCAAATCCACGATGCTTTCTACGCCTTTGCTGCCGATTACTGCCGGTGCGCCTATGCAGATGTCTTTTTGTCCGTATTCGCCTTCGAGATAGACGCAGGCGGGGATTACGCGCTTGTAATCTCGCACGATGGATTCGGCTACGTATGCTCCTGCTGCACCCGGAGCGTACCATGCCGATGTGCCCAGCAAGCCGGTCAATGTAGCACCGCCGACCATTGTGTCAGCCACCACTTTGTCTAATGCCGCAGCACTCAACAATTCGGAAACGGGGCGACCGTTGAGGGTTGCCAGGCGTTTCAGCGGAATCATCGTGGTGTCGCCGTGTCCGCCGATGACCATGCCTTCTACCTGCGCAGGGTTGGCTTTCAGGGCGGTGGAGAGATAGTATTTGAAGCGCGAGCTGTCCAATGTGCCTCCCATTCCGATGACGCGATTTTTGGGTAAGCCGGTCGCCTTCAAAGTCAGGTACGTCATCGTGTCCATCGGATTGGAGATGATGATGAAAATAGCGTTTGGAGACACCTTCAAACAGCTGCTCACCACCGTCTTAACGATGCCGGCATTCACGCCAATCAACTCTTCGCGGCTCATCCCCGGCTTGCGCGGGATACCCGACGTTACGATATACACGTCCGAACCGGCGGTCGCTGCATAATCATTTGTTACTCCAATCACATTTGTTTCAAAGCCCAGAGTATGAGCCGTTTGCATCATGTCGATTGCTTTTCCTTCTGCCACGCCTTCTTTTACATCGAGCATGACCACCGTATCAGCGATTTTACGAAATGCTAATACATTTGCACAGGTCGCGCCTACGTTCCCTGCACCTACAACAGTTATTTTTGCCATTTTTTTAATTATTTATATTTATTATTTTTTGAATTTGGGTGCAAAATTACAAAAATAATTCGTAATTCATAATACGATTGACAACTATTTCCTACCTTTGCATGAAATTTCAAACACATAAACAATGGAAATTGCATCGAAATATAGCCCTAATGAGGTTGAAGACAAGTGGTACGCCTACTGGATGGCACACGGATTTTTTCATTCCGAGCCGGATGAACGCGAACCTTACACCATCGTCATCCCGCCGCCCAACGTGACAGGGGTGCTCCACATGGGGCACATGCTCAACAATACTATTCAGGATATCCTTGTGCGCCGTGCCCGAATGATGGGCAAAAACGCCTGCTGGGTGCCCGGAACCGACCACGCCTCGATTGCCACAGAAGCCAAAGTGGTAGCAAAATTGGCTCAGGAAGGCATCAAAAAGACCGACCTCACACGCGAACAATTTCTCGAGCACGTCTGGGAATGGACAAATAAGCACGGAGGCATCATCCTCGAACAGTTGAAAAAACTCGGTGCCAGCTGCGACTGGGACCGCACCTGCTTCACAATGGACGAAAAACGCTCAGAAAGTGTCATCAAAGTCTTCATCGACTTATACAATAAAGGATTGATATACAGAGGAGTACGCATGGTCAATTGGGACCCGGCAGCCAAAACCGCACTTTCGGACGAAGAAGTGATTCATAAAGAGCAGCAGGGGAAGTTGTATTATTTGCGCTATACGATTGAGGACGGGAAAGGCTATGCCGTGGTGGCGACCACCCGCCCCGAAACCATCTTCGGCGACACTGCCGTCTGCATCAACCCCAACGACCCCAAGAATCAGCATCTGAAAGGCAAAAAACTCATTGTGCCGATTGTCAACCGCGTTGTGCCCGTCATAGAGGACGATTATGTGGACATAGAATTTGGCACCGGCTGCCTCAAAGTGACCCCTGCGCACGATGTGAACGACTATATGTTGGGCGAAAAATATGGCTTGGAGGCATTGGATATTTTCAACGACGACGGCACTCTCAATGCTCACGGGCTGCAATACGCAGGCAAAGACCGCTTTGAAGTGCGCAAGCAAATCGAAAAAGACCTGGAAGCCGCCGGACTGCTGGAAAAAGTGGAAACCTACGAAAATAAGGTGGGTTTTTCGGAACGCACCAACGTCCCCATCGAACCCAAACTGTCGATGCAATGGTTTTTGAAGATGAGCGACCTCGCCAAACCCGCTCTGGATGCCGTAGAACGGGACGACATCCAATTTTATCCGCCGAAATTCAAAAACACCTATCGCCACTGGATGGAGAATATCAAGGACTGGAATATCTCTCGGCAGTTGTGGTGGGGGCATCGCATTCCGGCGTGGTATCTTCCACAAGGAGGATTTGTGGTTGCCTACACAGCCGAAGAAGCCCTGAAATTGGCAAAAGAAAAATCCGGCAATGCAGATTTACAGTTGACTGACTTGCGGCAAGATGAAGACACGCTCGACACATGGTTTTCAAGTTGGCTGTGGCCTATCTCGGTTTTCGATGGAATTTCAAAGCCTGATAATGAGGAAATTAACTACTATTATCCGACCAATGATTTGGTTACGGCACCCGAAATCATCTTTTTCTGGGTGGCACGCATGATTATGTCAGGGTACGAATACCGTCAGCAGCCCTGTTTCAAAAATGTCTATTTCACCGGCATTGTTCGCGACAAATTGGGACGAAAAATGTCGAAATCGCTCGGCAATTCGCCCGACCCGATTGCACTGATGACCAAATATGGTGCCGACGGCGTGCGAATGGGGATGCTACTCTCGTCGCCTGCCGGAAACGATTTGCCGTTCGATGAATCGCTCTGCGAACAGGGGCGCAATTTCAATAATAAGATTTGGAATGCGTTCAGGTTGGTGAAAGGCTGGGAGACAGCCAATATTGCACAGCCAGAATCCGCCAAACTCGCCACTCAATGGTTTGACGCCAAACTTGCCCAAACCATCGAAACCATCAACGACCTGTTCGACAAATACCGCATCTCAGAGGCTCTAATGGAGGTTTACAAACTCTTTTGGGACGAATTTTCATCGTGGTACCTCGAAATGGTGAAACCCGCCTACCAACAGCCCATCGACCGCGCCACCTACGAAGCCACATTGGGCTTTTTCGATACCCTGCTGCGGCTGCTGCACCCTTTCATGCCCTTCATCACCGAAGAATTATGGCAAGCGTTGGCAGACCGAAAAGATGGCGACAGTATTATGAATGCCGCAGCCCCCGCCCCCTGCACCCCCCTCAGAGGGGCTTCAGACAGTCCCCCTGAGGGGGAACCGGGGGGGACTGACTTCAAAGAAATCATCGCCAACATCCGAACGGTACGCCTGCAAAAAAATATCCCCAACAAAGACCCCTTGGAATTGCAAGTGTTAGGCGACTACAACACGGCTTACAACCCGGTCATCATCAAAATGGCAAACCTCTCCGCCATTACACGCGTGGCGGAAAAAGCCCCCGGTGCCGTGTCTTTTTTGGTGAAAACCACCGAATTTGCGATTCCGTTGGGCAGCACGCTTAATGTGGAGGAGGAATTGGAACGCTTGCAAAAGGAGTTAGTCTATTACCAGGGCTTTTTGAAGTCGGTGGTTGGCAAACTCGGCAACGCCAATTTTGTAGCCAAAGCACCGGCACAAGTGCTCGAACACGAACGCAAAAAGCAGGCAGACGCCGAAAGCAAAATCAAATCAATCGAAAAAGCAATGGGCAAGACATAGTTTGCGAAAAAAAACACCTCAAAAAAAATTTTTATCCCCCAAAAACAGCAAAAAAAGCGGAAATTGGCAGGTTTTAGTTAAACATTGTTAAATATGAGCATTTTTGAGGAAAATATCTTGCAAAAGTGTTTTTTGTATCAAAAAAAGCATTACCTTTGCACCGTGTTTTTCATGGTATTAGATTTAAGGTTAACAATGGGGATTGGTTGTCGTGAGACAACCTTTCTTTTTTAAAGAAAAATCGTACCTTTGCACCCCACAAAAAGTATCCTATAAAAAGACAATGGCAGAAACAAATATTCAAGTACACGGCGCACGGGTCAATAATCTGAAGAATATTGACATCGAAATTCCGCGCAACAAACTGATTGTCGTGACGGGTTTGTCCGGCTCCGGCAAATCATCGCTCGCGTTCGACACCCTCTACGCCGAAGGGCAGCGGCGATACGTCGAAAGCCTCTCGTCCTACGCGCGGATGTTCCTTGGGCGGATGAAAAAGCCCGAAACGGACTTCATCAAGGGCATCCCGCCCGCCATCGCGATTGAGCAAAAGGTGAACACGCGCAATTCGCGCTCCACCGTGGGCACCTCCACCGAACTCTACGACTACCTGCGGATGCTCTTCGCGCGGGTTGGCAAGACCATTTCGCCCGTTTCCGGCGTCGTGGTGCAGAAGCATCAGGTGGGCGATGTGATAAAAGCGATGCAGAACGAGCCGGAGGGCACGCGGGTGGCGTTGATGACACGGATAGTCTCAACTCTAACCCTGACAGAACAACTTTCCCTATACCTCAAAGAAGGCTTTTCGCGCATTGAAATTGATGGGGAAACGGTTAGTATTGAGGATGTTATAAAAAACGAGGGGATTGCGGGTCAAGCCCACAATGACATATTGCTGTTAATCGACCGCATTACTGCCTCCAAGGAGCCTGCTGTTGCCAATCGCTTCGCCGATTCGGTGGGGACGGCTTTTTTTGAGGGGCACGGGCAATGTCTGTTGAAAATTTACAGCGACAAGGGCGTTGTTGTGCGCGAATTTTCCAATAAATATGAGGCTGACGGCATTGTGTTTGAGGAGCCGAGCGACCTGATGTTCAATTTCAACAGCCCTGTGGGGGCTTGTCCCACGTGCGAAGGCTTCGGTCGGGCGGTGGGCATTGCGGAGGAGTTGGTGATTCCCAACTCCGCGCTGTCGGTGTTTGAGGATGCCGTCACCTGCTGGAAGGGCGAGGTGATGAGCGAGTGGAAAAAGGAATTTATCCGCGTGGCCGGGAAGCAGGATTTCCCGATTCATCGCGCCTATTCCGAACTCACGCCCGCGCAAAAAGACCTGCTGTGGCACGGCAACAAGCAGGTGGCGGGCATCGATGCGTTTTTTCGGTTTGTGGAAGAAAATCAATACAAGATACAATTTCGGGTGATGCTGGCGCGCTATCGAGGCAAAACCACCTGTCCGACCTGTGGCGGCACGCGCCTGAAGCAGCCCGCTCTCTACGTGAAAGTGGGCGGCAAAAACATCTCCGAATTGGTCGTGCAGCCCATCAGCACCCTGAAAACGTGGTTTGCAGACCTGAAATTAGACAAGCAGGATGCCCAAATTGCCAAGCGGCTGCTGACGGAAATCAACAACCGCCTGCAATTTCTCAACGATGTGGGGCTGGGCTATCTGACGCTCGACCGCTTGTCGTCCACATTGTCGGGCGGCGAAAGCCAGCGCATCAACCTCGCCACCTCGCTGGGGAGCAGTCTGGTGGGGTCGCTGTATATCCTCGACGAGCCGAGTATCGGGCTGCACTCACGCGATACGGGGCTGCTAATCAAGGTGTTGAAGGAACTGCAAGCTCTTGGCAACACCGTTATCGTGGTGGAGCACGACGAAGAAATTATGCGGGCGGCGGATTATATCATAGACATTGGTCCCGATGCCGGACAGTTGGGCGGTGAGGTGGTTTTTCAGGGCGTGCCTCAACAATTGGATGCTGCAACTAACAGTCACACTGCCGATTATCTCACCGGCAAGGCGCGAATAGACGTGCCGAAACATCGCCGCAAGTGGAACAATTCCATCTACATTGAGGGTGCGCGCGAGCACAATTTGAAGAATGTGGATGTGCATTTTCCGCTCAATGTGATGACGGTGGTAACCGGCGTGAGCGGTTCCGGCAAGTCGTCGCTCGTGCGCGATGTGCTTTACAAGGCGTTGAAACAGCATTTTGAGGGCTACAAGACACTTGCGATGGCAGCCAGTGCCCTTTCGGGCGACTTGATGTTGCTGCACGGGGTGGAATTTGTTGACCAAAATCCGATTGGTCGCTCATCGCGCTCTAATGCAGTGTCTTACATCAAGGCTTACGACGAAATCCGCAAACTTTTTGCCGACCAGCCGCTCGCCAAGCAGTTGAATTTCTCCCCCACCTTTTTCTCGTTCAACACCGATGGCGGTCGCTGCGAGGAGTGCAAGGGCGACGGCACCATCACGGTGGAGATGCAATTTATGGCAGACGTGGTGCTCGAATGCGAGGCGTGCCACGGTCAGCGGTTCAAAAAAGACGTTTTGGAAGTCAAATACCACGACAAAAATATCTACGACGTGCTCAATATGACTGTTAATGAGGCTGTTGCGTTCTTCTCCGAAACAACTGCACAATCGCCCACCACCCGCAAAATAGCAAAAAAACTCAAGACATTGCAAGACGTGGGGTTGGGTTACGTGAAACTCGGGCAGAGTTCGTCCACCCTCTCCGGCGGCGAAAATCAGCGCGTGAAATTGGCATTCCACCTCAGCGAAGAAAAGGCGCAACCCACCCTTTTCATCTTCGACGAGCCAACGACGGGGCTGCATTTTCACGACATCAAAACGCTGATGCGCGCCTTCGATGCCCTGATTGAGCGCGGGCACACCATCGTGGTGATTGAGCACAATCTCGATGTGATAAAGATGGCGGATTATGTGATTGACCTTGGTCCTGTGGGGGGAGAATTGGGCGGGCATCTGGTGGCTGTGGGCACGCCGGAAGAGGTTGTGGGTAATTCTGAGTCGGTTACTGCTCCTTTTTTGCGGGGGAAATTGTCTGAATCAGGATTTTCAGGATTTTAAGATTAACAGGATGAATCTGACAAAAAAATTGCAGGATGAACCTGAAAAATTACCATATTATATTAGCGTCTAATTCGCCCCGCCGACAGGAATTGTTGCGGGGGTTGGAGCTGGAATTTGAGGTCAAAACCCTTCCTGACTTGGATGAGTCTTATCCTGCTGAGTTGCAAAGGGAAGAAATCCCGCTGTTTTTAGCTCGCAAAAAGGGAGCTGCCTACGTCAATCTTTTGCAGGATAACACGCTGATTATCACAGCAGATACGATTGTTTGGGTTGAAAATCAAGTACTTGGCAAACCCCACGACCGCACCGATGCCATCGCGATGTTGCGGATGCTATCCGGAAAAACGCATCAGGTGTTCACAGGCGTGTGCCTCAAGACCAAAGCAAAGGAAATCACGTTTTACGCAGCCTCAGACGTAACATTCGCCAACCTGACGGACGAAGAAATCGCCTCTTATGTGGACAAATACAAACCCTACGACAAAGCCGGCTCCTACGGCGTGCAAGAATGGATAGGCTACATCGGCGTGAGGCACATCAACGGCAGTTTCTACAACATCATGGGGCTACCCGTGCAGCGATTGTATGAGGAGCTGAAGAAATTTTGAACTAATTTTTTTTCAGGTGCTATTATTTCGCAAACGGTGTTTTATCCCGTAGGGACAAATATACATAGCCTTTTATCCCGTAGGGTGGGGTGTCAAAAAGATTGTTATTTCCAAGAAAATATTCACGCAACTTTTTTCATAAGATTTATTTTTTCACCAAACAGAGTTTCACCAATATTTTCTTTTTTCCACTCCTTC
>BBRT01000195.1 GCA_001417715.1 Candidatus Symbiothrix dinenymphae | reverse complement strand
TTTTGTTTTGTGCCCCCAAGATTCTCCATTTCCCATCACCTTTGTTCCGATAATGACGCCGGGTTCGGGAAGTGCCCATTTGCTTTTATCCAGTGGCTCATCAAGAAGCGGTGTCAGCGTGGTGTCCTTCACCGCCTTCCGGTTGCCATAAAGGTCTTCAACGGCTATCTGCACGTCGATGGGTACCTGGGCTGCCAAATCATTGATAAAATACCGTTCGACAGGGGCTCTCGACGAATACACCTGACGCAACGAGCGCCGGGTACCGTTTTCGGAAAAAGAAAAATCCACCAATACCGTGACATTATGCCCCAAATCGTTTTCCCAGTCAACCACCAAGGCTCCGAAAGCGGGTTTTACGACTACCTTTTCTGCCACCTTACTGCAAGCCGGCTCCTCCGGCTTTACTTTAACAGGCACGCTTGCCGACTTGTTACCCGCCATGTCCACGGCATACAACTGAACGGTATGTTCGAGGGTATCAGGCAAGCCGTACACATCCAGATAAGGAGCCAAAAACGATGCGGCTGACTTTATCACTTTACCGTTCGTAGCCGTAAAAGAGGCTTCAATACTGAGCAAATCCCTATCGGCAGGAAGTTTGTAAAAAATCCTGCCACCACCGGCAAGCCGATGCACAGTGTCGAACACAGGCGCCGCCGGCGCAGTAGTATCGTCCGAAGAGATAGCAAACCGCTCCCCCTCCGAGCAGGCATAAAAACCTGCCACTCCAATAAGCAATAAAATTGCCATTTTCCTAAAATTCTTCATAATCTATAATTTTTAATATCTAAACTCTAAACTCTAATATCTAAACTCTAAACTA
>BBRT01000194.1 GCA_001417715.1 Candidatus Symbiothrix dinenymphae | reverse complement strand
CAGGTACATTTTCACCCGCAACTGGGGTCTATTAAGCAGCTTGCACAGTGATTTGGCACTCCGTGGGTGTGCCATTTACGATAAATGGCGAGCTGACGACTATGAATACATAAATTCTTCATACAGCACTGCCAGGCGTTTGCGCAGGTGCACTACTGCGTAGTGTTTTCTGGACAGTAGCGTATTGACGGCAACGCCGGTGGTTTGGGCGATTTCTTTCACGGGGAGACCGTCCAACTCCGTCAGTTCGAAGATTTCGCGCTGCTCGGGCGACAGTTCGGCGAGGGCGGTTTCCAATTCTGTCCACACCAATGAGCGCAGATATTCCGTTTCGGGCGTGGGCGTTGTGTTCTCGTTGCTGAACAGGATTTCGGAAATGTCTTTGAAAAATTCGTTGTCGCTTTCGTCGTCCTGATAGGTGGGCATCGCTTCTTCGTGCTTTTTTATGCCGTGGTTGATAATCATGTTTTTCGCCACGCGGTAGAGCCACGCCGACACCTGTTCAATGGGGTTGAGCGCGGCTTCTGTCGTTTTAATGAATTGATAGAAAACATCTTGCAGAATATCCTCCGCGTCCTCCCTGTTGTCCACCCGCGTGCGGATGAAAGCTTTCAGGCGCGGTTGATATTCTACAATCAGTTCCGCAACGCTTTTTGGGGCGTTTGTGTTTGATTCAGTCACGTCGGGTGTTGTTTTTGGATTCGTCATTTGCAGACTCGTGTTCGAGCCATCTTTCATAAGCACCTTCAAAGCCACCGCCGAATTGCCTGTGTTTAAACTCCTCATGTCTGTGTTTCACGAACTCCTTTTTCTCTTCGGGGGTCATTTTCTCC
>BBRT01000193.1 GCA_001417715.1 Candidatus Symbiothrix dinenymphae | reverse complement strand
GAATTTGGCAACACCTATCGTCATTGCGGGCTTGACCCGCAATCCCCTGAAAAGGAGTCGGATGTTGGGCAAGAGAGCAATGTAAAACAGGGGATTGCGGGTCAAGCCCGCAATGACGGTGTTCAAGCCCGCAATGACAATGTTCAAGCCTGCAATGACAAACTTTTTAGTGAAACATTCACATTGGGATTGTGGCTTACGGGGCGTTCTTTGAATGCTAATTGGTTGCGTCCGGCGGAAGATTCTTCGGTTTATGAGTTGAAAGCCTACGTTGAAAATGTGTTGTTGCGGTTGGGGCTTTCTGCGCAAAAGGTGTTTTACAAGCCGTTTAGCGATGCTGTTTTTGCTTCGGGGTTGCTCATTGAAAATCTTGGGGGCAAGCCGCTGGGCAAGTTGGGCGTGCTGAAAAAGACGGTTACGAAGGCGTTTGACATAGCGGCAGAGGTCTTTTTTGCGGAATTGAATTGGAACGCGATTTTGAAGGCAGCCAAAAACAGTGCCGTGAAGTCTGCCGAACTCCCCAAATTCCCGTCCGTGCGCCGCGACTTGGCGTTGCTGCTCGACAAGGCGGTGGCTTTCGGCGAAATCGAAAAAATCGCCCTCCAAACGGACAAAAAACTGCTCAAAGAAGTAACGCTCTTCGACGTGTACGAAGGCAAAAACCTCCCCGAAGGCAAAAAATCCTACGCCGTAAGTTTCATCCTCCAAGACGAAGAAAAAACCCTGAACGACAAGGATATAGATGCTCTCATGGACAAAATTCAGGCTAGTTTGGAGGCGAAGTTGGGGGCGGTGTTGCGTTAAGTGTGGTACATTTTTGAAGCGGAATAACAATTGCATA
>BBRT01000192.1 GCA_001417715.1 Candidatus Symbiothrix dinenymphae | reverse complement strand
TAATTCATTTTGTGCCAAAATATTGAGCCAGCCGTCTATCTGGTCGTAAGCCATGAGTACCGAATCTTTCGGACCTTCCCGATGTCCCAAATTCAGCTCATCCATCTCCCTCATGGTCGCCTGCGTGACGCTGTCCCACACAACGGTATAGCTCGGTCCGGAAGGTGCACCCTCCTCCGTTGCTCGCTCGTGAAAAGCGGCGGTATCACTGTTCAGCATCCCAAAATTGGGGTCGTCTACATACAAATGCGACACATGTACCGGCGCGGTCATCGTCAGGATATCTATGCCGTAGCTATCTCTCAAGGTGGCGTACATAACCGTGTCGTTCCACCCCTTGGTTTTGGTCGGGTCTAACGGGATGATAATGCGCGACAAAGTCCCCAGCACGGCATCCACCCACTTGGGTATTATTAAGTTCTCTATTTCATACTCCGTGTAGGCAAAACTTGTTTCAAAACTCTCCCCTACTCCCATGATAGAGGTTTTGCCGATAGCAAAATCGCCGGGCACCTCGTTTGTGAAAATTTTGTTCCGGTCGGCAAACTCCCCTTTCCGTCTAATCTCCACGGCATTGACTTTGCCATAGAGGGTATTCACTGCCTGACCCACAAACAAATCGCCCGCATCGCCCACAAACACATCGGCACCTCCGCCCATAAGGGCAGGGTTAGCCATCGTGGAAAAGCCCTGGTTGAACTTGTAGGTCGTTTGTGTAGAGCCATTGCCCATCGATGTCCAAGTACTCTCTATTCCGCCACCGAGTGTTCCATAAGCGGAGGCGGACGTGCCAACAACCCCCAGCACCATCATCGTGGAATAGCCGAGCGAGAGGGTATTTT
>BBRT01000191.1 GCA_001417715.1 Candidatus Symbiothrix dinenymphae | reverse complement strand
ATATTTCCTACGAAGCCAACAGCGTTTTTCTTCTTTTAACTGTCTGATTTTCAGTCAGATTTTCTTCTTGCCATGTATCTAATTCTTTCAGGCAAACATTTTCTAAGGTGCTCTTGAAGTTGATGCTGGACATGCCGGTCTTCGCATCTATTTTTGTTCGAAGTGGCACTATAAAAACCAGCTTGGTAATCCCATTCAATGAATTAGGCGACTTGCGAGCTTTGAAATCGCCAAAAAGTGATTCGATAATATCGGAGGAAACACTCCACACCGTTTTTTCGTCCGTCAACTTGCCTTTTTCCTCGTTGAGATAGTCCATACAGGCTTGGGCTACTGCGGCCACTCTTTGGCATGGACAGAGCAGTAATGGCTCCATTTTCGCAAGGCAGAGCATGATGTTTTCGTGTGATAATCCTTTGTTCTTTAATGTTTTAGATATGCTGTTAATGGCTTCAAAGAGGATGTTTAGCTCGGTGATGATTGAAACGTGCTTAAAGAGAAATTTGAATGTTTTTTTCTCTCCCGCTGTCAGTCGGGGAAATGCGGAGAGCATCTTTTTTGCCCAATCGGTACTCGCGGAAAGATTCATAAAACGGGCAATTGTTCGTTGTTTGGGTGGCAGCAAGTAGCCTACCGGACGCATTATCTCCCGAAATTTTACTTTGCCTATCGCTTTGGTGAAAGCTTGGAAAGCGTCTACTTTTTTATAGACTCGCTCAACGCACAGGGCTAATGTGTGCCCCACATCGCGCAAATGTGTGTATCCTTTATCCTTCACGGCTTTGGCGATGGTGCCGGCATTATCACTGACGAGGTAGACAGGCGGTGCCTTCATCTTTTCTTCCG
>BBRT01000190.1 GCA_001417715.1 Candidatus Symbiothrix dinenymphae | reverse complement strand
GCAGTCATGAAAGTTGTGGAGGTGTAAGGTAAAAGGGTAAAAGGTGTGGGGTAAATGTTAAAATTTCGATAGTTTTTGTTATCTTTTGATTTTTTTTATTACCTTTGCGGCTCATTAGTAGTTGCTAATCCTTGAAAATCGAAATATGAATTCAAAGGAACGTAGTTTATTTCTTACTTATGCTGTCATAGACTTGGCTCTGTTGAACCTGTCTATGTTTGTGGCGTACTATTTTGATTTTGGTGTCATTCGGAGCAGTCAGCACCCCATCATATACTATTTGGTGCAGAATAATCTGGCTTGGATATTAACTTACTTTCTCCTTTCTTCATCATCCAGTGTTCTCTATTTGAGGCACCCCTATCAGCACCATGTGCTGAAAATATTTCGGCGGGTTGCCTATTTTTTCTTTCTTTTGATGGGTCTGACGTTCTTTTTCATGAGCGGACTTGTGGCACGACAGTATATAGCACTTACCTCGGTGATGTTTTTTGTTTTGGAACTGGCGGTTTACTGGGTGATTTACATTGTCATGCACAGTCGCCGCAAGCAAGGATTTTCCACTAAAAAGATGCTGTTTATTGGTTATACCGATACTTCTGTGCAATTAAGGAAACTCATCGAAGCCAATCCCATGATGGGTTACAAATTTGTCGGCTATGTGAAATACGATGCGCGAAAGATGAGTGAGATACCGAAAGCAGACCGCCCGTTTATATTGGGCAACACGTCCGAATTGGAACAAATCATCAAAGATAACGGCATAGATACCGCTTTTTCCGTCTCTTCTTCGCACCAGACTAAAGCCAGCGCAAACGACCACTTGGCTATCTGCAACCGCACCGGAATACGGCTTTATATAGTTGCAGAAGATAAACGCTGGTTAGATAAACACGAGGACATTGAAACATTGGGCGAATTTTATATCCTCAATCCGCAGCGAATTCCGCTGGATGACTTAGCCAAGCGGTGGGGAAAACGGGCATTTGATGTGTTCTTTTCCTCATTCGTCTTGTTGTTGTTTTGTTGGAATGTGCTCCCTGTCATTATATTCATCATCAAATGGACGTCCAAAGGTCCGATATTTTTTGTTCAAAATCGGACGGGACTGAATAGCGTAACGTTCCCGTGCTATAAGTTTCGGAGTATGCGGGTCAATGACGACAGCGACAAACGGCAGGCAACTGCCGATGACGACCGGATTACGCCGTTCGGACGGTTTATGCGCAAGTGGAATGTCGATGAACTGCCCCAGTTTTTCAATGTGTTGCGCGGCCAGATGTCGGTGGTTGGTCCCCGCCCCCACATGCTGAAACACACCGAGCAATATTCGGAGTTAGTCCGTCATTACATGGTCAGACACTACGTCAAACCCGGCATCACCGGCTGGGCACAAGTAAGCGGTCTGCGAGGCGAAACCGACGAGCTGTGGAAAATGGAACAGCGCGTGAAATACGATATGGACTACATCGAAAATTGGACATTCACATGGGATTTGAAAATCATCTGGCTAACCATTTTCGGGCAAGAATCAAAGAAGAATGCGGGGTAAATTCCTGACAAATTCGTTGTCGGCAAGGGAAAAAAGGTGCTCGTAGTCGGACACGGCGGCATAACCGGCACTAATTATATTTTTGCTCTGAGCCGCGGCATCAGACCAACGAGCAAACCTTGTATATATAAAGTAGCATGACCTATATTTTTGTCGATTGCAAAGATACATCCGCAACAAGCCCAAAAGCAAGCAATCTAAAAATAATCTAAAAAAAATCTAAGTTCGAAAAACACCTAATCAATTCGTTATCACACTATTGAACATAAATTGGGGAGTAAAAAATCTAAATAAAATCAAACTAATAAGGAGATATATTTTGTTTAGTTAGAGTTTAGTTATTAGAGTTTAGAGTTTAGAGTTTAGTTATTAGAGTTTAGAGTTTAGAGTTTAGCCCAGCCCCCCTTTGCTTTCGTCTGTTACCCTGTATGGGGGAGATGCAGACCTACGGTCTTCCTTATTTTTTAATATGTTGCCCTGTGGTAAATTTTTTTTTTAACAAATACAATAAATCGCGAGGCTGTGCGTTTTAACAATATGAACATTATGAACATTAAAAAATATATAGCTTATGACTCAAAGAATTACATTTTTGACAATTAATTATCAATCTGCGCCATGCAAGCCTGTTGCTGCCTCTGACGTGAATCCGAAAGAAGAGACATTGACTTTTCTTCGGCAGTTTGCACGCAGTTATCCATCTGATAATCAGATAATTTCATGTCACTGATTCTCGCCCCCTCGTTGCTGTCGGCTGATTTTCTGCATTTGCAGCAGGAAGTTGAGATGCTCAATCAAAGTGCTGCCGACTGGATTCATCTGGATGTGATGGATGGTGTGTTTGTGCCCAACATTTCGATGGGCTTTCCGGTTATGGAACTAATTGCAAGACAGACGGTTAAGCCGTTGGACGCGCATTTGATGGTTGTGGAGCCGCAGAAATTTATTACGCGCTTTCGTGACATTGGTGTGCAGTTGCTAACCGTTCATTATGAGGCATGTACGCATCTGCATCGCACGGTGATGCAGATTAAGGAAGCCGGGATGAAAGCCGGTGTGGCAGTTAATCCGCACACGCCTGTGGAATTGCTGCGCGACATATTGCCGGAATTAGACCTCGCGTTGGTCATGTCGGTCAATCCGGGGTTTGGTGCGCAAAATTTTATCCCGCAAGCTTTCGACCGCGTGCGCCGACTGCGCCAAATGATTGACAGTCAAGCCACAAACACTCTGATTGAAGTGGATGGCGGCATCGACCTCACGAACACCCCCGAGATGCTACACGCCGGAGTCAATGTCCTGGTGGCAGGCAATGCGGTGTTCAAGGCAGCCAATCCGCTGGAGCAAATTGCCGCATTTAAAGCGCTATAATCGAATCCAGCCGCAGTCTTAATACCCCACACGTAGGGGTATAATTTTGATAACCCCGTACAAGCGAAGCGCAGTGCGGGGTGAGTTTGAGGATAATTATCACGCATGTTTTGCAAAATAAGTACAAAAAATATTTGGCAGATAAAAAAAGAAGTTGTACCTTTGCGCCATAATTTAAAATAAATGTAATATGAAAACAAGTAAAGAATTGGCACAGGTATTCTCCAGCGTGGATACTGCCGCAGAAACAGGAGAGCAGCGACTCTCTAAAATTGGGATTGCTATGAGGAACAAAAAAGAAAAAGGTATCATCGTAAATATGAGGGCTGTAATGCGATGAGGTATTATTTGGACACAAATATATTGATATTCATTTTACTAAAAGAAAGTGACAATATCCATAGGAACGTGCAGAAACTTCTGGATGATTACGGCAATAGCTTTTACGCCAGTGCGGTAGTTGTTAAAGAATTAATTCACCTCTATAAAACGGGCGATATAAAAGATAAGGATTTTAAAACGGCAAAGGATTTATTGACTGTCATGGAAAAGACATACGGGATAGAAATAAAACCGCTAAATCAATATCATTTAGCAAAATATGCAGAGATTGACATTGTGAAAGGGCACAAAGACCCTAATGACCACATCATTATTGCACAAGCAATTTCCGACAAGATACCGCTTATTTCTTCCGACCACCAATTTCCATTCTATGCCGGTCAAGGGCTGAATTGCGTTTTCAACAAGCGATGATGAAAGTCTGTCATTGCGGGCTTGACCCGCAATCCCATGAAAAGGAGCCGACCTCTCCAAAGTGTCGCTTTATGCCGCACACGGATTGGCACCGGCAACAGGAGTTGCGAAAGAATGGTTATTCTTGTCGCAACCAAAATTGAAAATCGGCTTCCGGTTCTAAGATTTGGATGTACTGTTTTGTTAAACCTGTCAGGTCTTCGAGACCTAACAGGTTTTTTCCTTTCCACTCAAAAAATTTTCAACTATCTTCTTGTAGATGTTCTCTTTCAAAGTTTCCTCTTCGCCTTTGTCATATATATCAGCCAAGAGAACAACTCCATCTTTATCCGGCTCCTTGATACAAAAGTCATACATGATGATTCGTGCGCCACCGCTTTTACCGCTGTTTTTTGATTTTATTGCCATGCGGATTTTGCGGTACCCGCCGCCCAAATCCGTTCCAATTTTCGGATTTTCCGAAAATTCTTTCTTGAAAGTACTCACATCATCCCTGAATGATGCGTATTTCTTTTTCAATCGTTTAAAGGATTTCTCAAAAGTAGAAGAAGTTACAAATTCCATGCCGGTCAATCGTTAATCTTCTTCATTTAATAAATCATCCAACGTCTTATACCCTGCAATCCCATTGATGGCAATATCTTTCGCCATCGCCTCGGTTTCTCTCAGTGCAGATTTAAAGTTTTCGATATGCTTCTCTTTGGCTGTCATTTTAGGCTGTTCCACCCAAATAATACCCGAATGGAGCAACCCATTGAGCAACTTTGTCACCGTCCTATTGCGATTGTCATACTGTATCGTCATTGTTGTCATAATATAACTATTAAATTAGGCTGCAAAGTTACGAAAAAAAACAAAACAAATTTTTGTCATTCAAAAAAAAACACTACCTTTGCGCCCGCGAACGCGAAAGTAGCTCAGTTGGTAGAGCACGACCTTGCCAAGGTCGGGGTCGCGGGTTCGAGTCCCGTCTTTCGCTCTGTTTTTCATTTTTTTGTTTTATGATGACTAAATTTAATTAATTTTGTTGGTCAGCTCGGATGGTGGAATGGTAGACACGCAAGACTTAAAATCTTGTGACCATAACGGTTGTGCGGGTTCAAGTCCCGCTCCGAGTACGATATGAACGATATTTTTGTAAATCGCCACGTGGGCGTAAATGAGTGTGAGATTAAGGCAATGGTGCAAAAAATCGGCGTGTCGAGCCTCGAACAGTTGATTGACGAAACAATTCCGGCAAATATCCGACTGACAGAGCCTTTGGAGTTGCCCGAAGCGATGACTGAACGCGAATATGCGGAACACATCGCCGAGGTGGCGTCAAAAAATGAGATTTTCACCTCCTATATTGGGCAGGGCTGGTATGACACCGTTGCGCCTGCCGTGATTTTGCGCAATGTGTTTGAAAATCCGTGCTGGTACACGTCCTACACGCCCTATCAAGCCGAAATTTCGCAAGGTCGCCTGGAGGCTTTGCTGAATTTTCAGACGGTGATTGCTGATTTGACGGGCTTGCCGCTCGCCAACTGTTCGCTTTTGGACGAGGCAACCGCCGCCGCTGAAGCTGCCAATATGCTGTTTCAAAGCCGCTCACGCGAACAGGTGCAGGCGAATGCCAATGTGCTGTTTGTGGACGAGAAAGTGTTTGCATCTACGTTGGGCGTGCTTAATACGCGCACTCTGCCGCAGGGTATTGAGTTGGTGGTGGGTGATTACAAGACGTTTCAGGGGATTGCGGGTCAAGCCCGCAATGACGATTCTTCCCGAGCCTGCGATGACGATTCTTCCCAAGCCCGCAATGACGATTCTTCTCAAGCCCGCAATGACGGCTCGGGTCAAGTCCGCAAGGGGGAAACGCAGCAGGTTTTTGCTGCTATTGTGCAGTATCCCAATGCGGATGGGAGTGTTGAGGATTATCGCGATTTTGTGGCGAAAGCCAATGCACAGGGCATTAAGGTGGCTGTGGCTGCCGATTTGCTCAGTTTGTGTCTGCTCACGCCTCCGGGAGAATGGGGCGCGGATGTGGTGTTTGGCAGTGCGCAGCGTTTTGGCATTCCGATGTATTACGGAGGACCGTCAGCCGGCTATTTTGCCACGAAAGAGGAGTACAAACGCAGCATTCCGGGGCGCATCATCGGCGTTTCCAAAGATGCTTACGGCAAAAATGCGCTGCGATTGGCTTTGCAGACCCGCGAGCAACACATCAAACGCGAAAAAGCAACGAGTAATATCTGCACCGCGCAGGCTCTACTCGCCACCATGTCAGGCTTTTACGCAGTCTATCACGGTCCCGATGGCTTGAAAAGCATTGCAGAGCGGGTGCACCACTACGCCGAATTATTGTCGGAAGAATTAACCGATTTGGGCTATGAGCAAGAAAACAAACTTTTCTTCGATACATTGAAAATCAAATTGGCACCCGGCGCGACCCTCAAAAAATTGCAGGAAACAGCCATCGACTGTAAAATCAATTTCCGCTACTTTGAAAGCGGCGAAATAGGTCTCAGCATTGATGAAACGACAGAAGCAAGCGATTTGGGCGTGCTCATTTATGTTTTTTCAGAAGCGTTGCCGCGCAAAGACATGATGCCCAACGTAAATATCTTTTTGAATTTAACACGCCCTCTCAAGCCCCTACCGGACACATTTGCACGCAAAACCCCCTATTTGACCCACGAGGTATTCCACAAATACCGCACGGAAACGGAGATGATGCGCTACATCAAAAAATTGGAGGTGCGCGACATATCGCTCGCCCATTCGATGATTTCGCTGGGGTCATGCACAATGAAATTGAACGCGGCAGCGGAAATGTTGCCGCTCAACGACCCGCATCTTGCCAACATCCACCCCTACGCACCCGCAAACCAAGTGGAAGGCTACAAAGAGTTGATTGAAAACCTGGCTTACTATCTGGGCATCATCACCGGACTGCCAGGCGTGAGTTTCCAACCAAACTCCGGCGCAGCAGGCGAATACAGCGGCTTGATGACCATTCGCGAATACCTGAAATCCAACGGACAAGGGCACAGAAACATCGTGCTTATTCCGGCATCAGCACACGGCACCAACCCTGCTAGTGCCATTCAAGCCGGATTCCAAACAGTTACCATCAAATGCGACGAAAACGGCAACACCGACATCAACGACTTAAACGCGCAGGCAGAAGCCAACAAAGACAATCTCGCCGCATTCATGATAACCTACCCCTCCACGCACGGGATTTTTGAAACAAACATCGTGGAAATGTGCGAAATCATCCACAAAAACGGCGGACAAGTCTATATGGACGGTGCCAACATGAACGCACAGGTCGGCTTGACCAACCCCGGCAGCATCGGTGCGGACGTGTGCCACCTCAATCTCCACAAGACATTTGCCATCCCGCACGGCGGCGGCGGTCCGGGCGTGGGTCCGATTTGTTGCGCCCCGCATCTGAAACCTTTTTTGCCTTCGCACCCCGAAAAAGACAGCTCAAACCTCAATACAGTGGCTGCTGCCCCATTCGGCAGCGCAGGCATCCTGCCAATCACCTACGGCTATATCCGCATGATGGGTGCGGCAGGCTTGGCAATGGCAACGAAAATCGCCATCTTGAACGCCAATTACTTGGTATCTCAATTAGAAAGTGCTTACGGTGTTGTCTATAAGGGAGTTAAATTGCGCGTGGGACACGAACTGATTTTGGATTGCCGCAACCTGAAAGCCTATTCGGGCATCGACGAAACGGATGTGGCTAAACGACTGATTGACTACGGGTTCCATGCCCCGACCCTATCCTTCCCCGTGCACGGCACGCTGATGATTGAGCCAACGGAAAGCGAAAGTCTTGCCGAACTCGACCGCTTCATCACCGCCATGAAGAGCATTCGCGCCGAAATCGAAGATGTAGCCAAGGGCAAAGCCGACAAGGAAAATAATGTGCTTCACAACGCCCCACACCCGCAATATGAGGTCTGCGGCGATGAATGGAATCACCCCTATTCGCGCGAAAAAGCAGCATTCCCGGCAGATTGGCTCAAAGAAAACAAATTCTGGGTCAATGTGGCGCGGGTGGATAATGCGTTTGGCGACCGCAATTTGGTAACTTGCTGTTAATTTTTCTATGCAGATAAAAGGCTCATTATCAGATGTGGGGACGTTTGAGCAACTTTGGTTGCTGGTGGTGCTGGTGTTTGTAGGTGGTCTTACGGGGTCGATGCTACTTACGTTTGTGGCTCCGGCAATAGTGTGTGCCGCCCTGTTCAGCAATAATCTTTGGAAATACCTGCATTTGAATGTACCCGTAAGCCTGAAAACAGTTGCGCTGACCGTTTTGAGCATCATTGTAGCCCAGCCCTTTATCAATTTGACGGCTGTTTTGAACCAACAAATGCAACTTCCGGCGGCTTTGCACGGCTTGGAGGAGTGGATGCGCACAATCGAAGATGGTGCACAGGCAATTTTGGAGGAAATGTTGTTTGTGACCTCCGTTTGGGGTTTTGTTCGTAATGTATTGACGCTGTGCTTGTTAGCAGCCGTTGGCGAAGAATTGATTTTTCGTGGCGTGCTGACCAATATTTTGAAAAAAGATGGCAAAACCAACCCTTTCTTGGTGATTTGGATTGTTGCGATGGTGTTTAGCGCGATTCACTTTCAGTTTTATGGCTTTGTGCCGCGCATGTTGCTGGGTGCGTATTTTGGCTATTTGGTTTATTACACCAAAAGTCTGTGGGTGCCGATAATTGCGCATTTCACGTACAATTTTATTAGCGTTGCTGCGTATGCGATGCTCCAAACTCCCGATGAAAGCGAGCATTTTGAGCAAATAGGTGTCGGTTCAACACTGTGGCTTGCCGCCGTTTCGGTTGTCCTGTTCGCCTTGATTTTCAGGCAAATAAAGAAAATTTGAAACGCTCACTTCTTATTGTACAAATTCATCGTAACCTCCGCCCCTGCCAAGCAAAAACTCTTAATCATCTCGACCGCCTGCTGAATACGCTCCGGCAGCAGTTTTTGTTCATCTTCGTTGAAAAGCCCCAACACATGGTCGAGTTGCCCGCCTTGAGGATAGTCGTTGCCAATGCCAAACCGGATGCGGCTGTAATTTTGAGTTTCAAGTGTTGCCTGAATGTGTTTTAAGCCATTGTGACCGGCATCGCTGCCTTTCGTTTTCAGTCGCAACGAACCAAATGGCAGCATCAAATCATCCACCACAACCAACAAATTTTCGACCGGAATATTCTCTTTTTGCAACCAATAGCGAATGGCATTGCCGCTCAAATTCATGTAAGTGGACGGTTTGAGCAGCACCAACTGCACATTTTTAAGGCGCAATTCGGCAATAGCACCATACCGCTTGTTGACATCAAAAACAACACCGGACACCTCAGCAAGCGCATCCAACGTCATAAATCCAATATTGTGGCGGGTGTTTTCATACTCCTGTCCAATATTCCCAAGCCCTGTTACCAAATACTTCATCAATTAAAAATTACAAACAACAAATCACCGTACTGCCCCAAAGAGTCTGTCATTGCGAGCTTGACCCGCAATCCCCTGAAAAGGAGCCAAATGTTGAGCGACAGCGCAATGTAGAACATGGGATTGCGGGTCAAGCCCGCAATGACAATGCCTTAGGCTTTCGCAGTCGCGGCAGGGGTAGCTGGGGTGGGAGCTGCTGTTGCGGCGGCACCGCGTGCGGCACGGGTCAATTTGACGGCGCACACTACATTGTCTTTGGCGTTCAAAATTTCCAATTTGGGGAACGCGAGCGTACCTACTTGGATGGTTTTGCCCAATTCCAACGGTTCTACGTTGATTACCAACTTTTCGGGCATATCCTTGTATAGACCCTTCACGCGTAGTTTTCGCATTTCCAACGAGAGTTTACCACCTGCCTTCACGCCTTCGGCAAGCCCTTCCAACACCACCGGCACGGCGATGACGATGGGTTTGTCGGCAAAGATTTCCATAAAATCCACGTGCAACAACTCGTCGCTAACAGGATGATACTGAGAATCTTGCAAGATGGCTTTCGATGTCGCACCACCGATGTTTAAATCCACCAACTGCACTTCCGGCGTGTAAACCAACTTGCGGATGCCTTCTTTGGTCACCGTAAAGTGTTTCACTTCCTCGCCACCGTATAATACGCAGGGTATCAACGATTTACTACGCACTGCCTTAGCAGCCTTTTTACCTGTGCCTTCTCTCAAAGCACCTTCTAATTGAAATGTCTTCATCTGAAATTTGTTTGTGTTACTCAAAATTAAGTTTATGCCCTCAATCTCCCATCACACGGATGTATTTTAAAAGCGGGTGCAAAGGTAGTAAATTATTTTGGAATATTTGGTGTTGGGGGAGAAAAAAACTCGGATTTTTGACATACGATTCTATTTTATTGTTATTAAATACGGCAAATACAATCTCACTTGAACTTCGGTCAACCAATTGGAATGCTTAATAAGTGCTTTAATCTGTTTTTCTTTTAAAGCCGTAAGATTAGTTCCAACTGCTTTGGCAACATCGTGTTCCTCGTTGGTAGGCACGATGGTTGATAATTGATGCCAAGCAATATTTTGTTTCAATTGTGCTATTATTCTTTCACTTGCAGCAGTGCGAATATTTTCCTCTTTACTGTTTAATTCTTCAATATCTTGCGCTTTTAGATGATGGTAGTCGTAGAGTTCGGGTGCAATATGACCTTCCGAAATATTGTCCACAAATCCTTTTATTGGGCGGTCGCTGGCATCCCACATCAAAGAAAGATAGGCATATCGCATATCGCTATTGTGAGTGTATATATTATCGCGCACCTGAAACGCTTTAATACGCCTCATCATAATATTTGATGTTTTAGCAAGCATCAATGGTATATTAAATGCCCATTTTGAACTCATCTCGGCAACATCGGCATCACTGACAATATTCAGTTGTGTGTGATAGGCACTCGTTTTTTCACTCAGTTTGTGTGCCCCTTGATTATCATATAAGCCACCATCAACAAGTAATGGCTTTGGTTTTAGTTCATTGGCATTCACCGCATAATGCTGCTTGCCTATTGTTATCGGAGAGAAAGCAAAAGGCACACACGAAGAAGCCATTACAGCCCGCGCAACAGGAAATTTTTCAGTTTTAAACATCTGTTTTTTATCTTTTCCTTCATATTCATATCCCGTCATTTTCAAGCGAGAAAAAGTAAAAAGCGTTCCTGTGGCTACATTTGTCGCGTTAATCGCAAGCATTGGTGTTTCCGGCAGGTCTGAAAGTTTTGCATGGTGAAAGAATAGTTTGTTATATGCTTTTTCAATCCAGACGCTCAAAGGCAACAGTTTAAATCCAAAGAAAAACAGCAAAATAAGGTCGGGCAGCAACATCCACCACCCTAATAACCAAACGGATATTCCTATCAGTAAGATGATTGTTATTAGATTTATAACCGACAGAAGCAATACTCCCTTTTGCAATTTTGCGATAAAAGATTGTTCAAATTCTTCATAATTCCCTTTGTGTAAGGCATAATAAGCTGCTGTTATTGAGCCGCCCGATACTGAAGAAATAACATCAACATTATCAAGTATTCCCAGCCGATTTAACGCTCGTAAAGTACCTATATGATACGCTGCTGCCCTATATCCGCCACCGGATAAGGCTAAACCAATTTTCTTTTTTGTTTCTGTGTCTAATGTTTTTGTTTTCATGGCACAAAGGTACTCACTTTTTGGATTGGATGCAAATTATTTAATATGATTATCGTATATGATACCTAAACTCATTTTTGTAGGCGACCGAAGCCACTAACACCCGGATGCAAAGCACATCCTTCGCACCTGAATGGTCAGCTACTGCTAATCTTGATTCTTGTTGTATCATAATTATTTCGCTTTTTCAATGATTTCAAAGACGTACTGTATTTTTATCTTCCCATTCAATACTAAAAGATTTGCAAAGCCTATCCAGCACGTCTTTAGGTTCAACATTCCCTAATCCTACATCTTTAAACCATTTCTTATCCGGCAGTGCAGCAAGCATATCTTCGCAAAAAATGGCTAAGTCCATATTGCCGACAGGCTCGACAAGTCTTCATCGACAGGAATGGGAGTCAGACGTGCTTCATCCGGTATGTCCAAAATATCCGGTTTGCGAGCAAATATCTCAATCTGTGCAGGAAAATCTACGTCTTGCGGCTTTAAGAAGCGAAAATATTCATTTTTGCCATTCCCATGCTGACGAGTTTCATACTCTCCCGCTTTGACAAAGTCCCAAAAACGACTGACAAATGCAGCCGTCAGAGCCTCTACAATCAGAATAATGTCAATATCCTTTGTGGCTCTTGGCTGTTGTCCTGCATTTTCTTCCAAAATATCACACGCTGTTCCGCCGATGATAATGTAGTGTGCATCATATTCGGCAAAGTATTCTTTGAACTTTTCTATCCCACTAACCATTGTATTTCATTTATCATTTGGTCTAATTCGCCTTGTATTCTTTCGTTTGTATCATCTTTTAGCAACAGGTACAAAGATAATTTATCCACAAAACCATTCTCTGACAACGGTTTAGGTTCATAACGCCACACTTCGATGGTGTTATCGCCGGCATATTTATTGGATGCAATATTCAAGTCGCGCACGTCTTTTTTGTCAATGGCATAATGGCGTTTTGTTTCATCATTGAGCATCGTGTAATGTGCTAAAGCATTGATGTTACTTGCAAAAACGCGCCGTAAATTCAACGTTTCGTTTGTGAAAAAATTGCGTTCAACAGGCGATTGTAGGCAATTTTGTGATTTTTCCCACAGATTTTTCCCACTATCAGTAAATTGCAATTGCTTTTCTTTTCCGCCAACGAGAGTGCACAATCCCAACTCATTCAAGTTTCTAACAGCCCTATTGATAGTCAAATAAGAATGGTCAAACTTGTCAGCCAATTGCTGTGTTGTCAAACCATTCAAAACCTCTTTTTGCAGGTTATATAGCAATAAAAACTGTGCAACCGGAGTAAGCCGGTCGGCTTTTTGAAGAATCTTTTCGGGCATTTTACGCAAATCCATCATCAAAGCAGGAAGAAACAACTGTTTATCGGGAATAACAAAGTTAATTTTTTTGTGCACAAGCCGCTTCAGATTGTAGGAAATCACTTTTTCAAACACAAATGCAACCGGAAGCCCCGTTTGTTTAGCAACAAACATCATTTGCTTGGCAAGTTGGTCCGGAGTTGGCAAATTTGCCTCATCTTTGGGCGATAACAAACAAATCCGTCGCCCGTAAAGGCTTGTTTCATACGCACTATATGCCGCAGTGATGTACAACGGCAACTTTTGATGTGCCTGTTTCTCCAATGGAAAAACAGAAGTATCAATGTCTAAAATGTCTTTCAAATATTTTTCTAAATCATTCATAATCAATTTATTTTCATCTTATTTGCACATTTTCATTTGCTAATGATAATGTGCAAATGCAATGATAATATAAAATTCATCATCTATTTTTTCAAATATTGATACGCCTCAGGCATCCCCATTTTGTCTGCCAATGCAAATTCGGGGATAATAAATGTGATGAAGCTCACTTTGTTGCGTGTTACTCCGTCTAATGTTTTTGTTTTCATAGTACAAAGGTACTCACTTTTTGGATTGGATGCAAATTATTTAATATGATTTTCTTAATTCACTACTTCTTTGCTTGTGTTTGTAACTCTCTACTGCGCAACTCTATTAAATATTTGCTCAAAAAGCAACAATAAATCGCTCCTTACAGTGTCATAATTCGGCAGATTACCTGATGCTATCTGATGTTCTAAACTGTTTTTCCAAGCCGCTTTTAACACTTTATCATTGTGGGGATTAATAAATTGCTCAATACCTATAAAAATCAGTCCTTTGTAAGCCATTTTCCTATCAAATGCCTCTGCAACTTTCTGCCAATCAATGTTTTCAATATTTTTACTCAAATACCAGATGTCATAATAGTCGCGCGGCGCAGTATAGGAACGCTGAATTAATGCCCTTAACTTTTCGGCAAGCACTTCATAAATGCTGTAAACAGGTATGTTCAAAGCGTTTTCACTCAATTTATCGCTATACGGGTGATGAATGTTTTTTGTTTCTGCATCAAAAAGCATCACTTCATACAAAATTATTTCAATCTTTATACTCGTCTGCCAACGTGCCGGGTCGGGTAGCTTTTGGTCTTTTCGATGGTCTGCACCCCAATATTTGATACGGGCTACATAACCTGTCAGTGTGTTTTTGAAACGCAACTCTTCAATAAATTCGATATGCAATGGCATTCCTGTTCGGCGATTTACTAAAGATACAATTTTTTCTAACAGCGGAAAGTCAAGAACAAAAATGTCATTTATGGACGTAAAATCAATATCCTCCGAAAATCGGTAATCCGGAAATCTGCACTTTTTGAGGCATGTCCCGCCTTTGAATATGAGGCTTTCGCGGCATTCAGAAATTGAATATATGGCATCTACAAAGTGTCCCAACACCCAATCTTTGTCTATCGTGCCGGTCTTAACCCTTTTTTCGGTAGCCAATCGGTTTATTTCGCTTTTGTTAATCATCTTAATATATGTTTTGTGTTATTTCTTTTATGGTATCTTTTGACAGATTTAAGCGCAGATACCATGCGGTTTCCGGTTCTCCACCACCATCTCCGAAAGGGTCAAACAGATTGTAGGTTCGGTTTACTTTGGTTTGGGCAAATTCGATAAATGGGGTTAGTTCCCTTTTTTCGAGCAATTCCGCCAAGAAGCCAAGCCGTTTAATTACAGCAATGTTATCGACTGCAACGCAGTAGTTTATCAACTTTTCTGTATCTAATTTTGCCTGAGCAAAAGCACGGATAAGTTCGGCATATCCACCGCTGTATTGGGGCAAATCGAAACAATCAACTACCGTTTTTTCAACGTCCGTGATGGAATATTTGTAATTTCCATAACCGTTGTATTCTATTCCGGTGCGCTTTTTTGCGGCTATTTTAACAAATTGATACTCAGTTCCTAAAATAGTTACAGCCTTTTTTCTGCGAGTTGTCTGAACAAAAACCGTATTAGAAAACTGTTCCGTCAGTCCGTGCAGGTTCAATGCCGACCAATAACCAATCACACCATCGGAAACAACAAACGCACCAATGACGTTTTCATCACGGAAAGTGCTGCGGCAATATTTTCCACGCTCAAGGCGGCACAAAAACCCTTTATTTGCAAGATTTTCGATTATCTCGTTTAAAGTTCCTGCACCTATCTCTGTGAATTTTCCTATCGTGCCAAGCGTAAACAACTGAATTTCTTCTTCATCCAACCATTTAAGAAAATCCATTTGCACCACAGTCAGCGACTTTGTTATTTTTGTACTTTTTGCCATTTGTTGCATATTTTATGGTAAGATAGACCCCGAAAAACGGGGGTTATCGCACCTTGATTTGCGCCGCAAAAATACTTACTTTGCGCGCTTTTTTGTCTAACGTTCTTGTTTTCATATCTTTTCTATTTTAATAATTGCAAAGGTACAATTTCCTGCTGTTATCTCAAAATCGCTAACAGCAAAAAGTTCGCCGTCTCCCTTTTGCGATATTCGTTCCTTAACGATAGATGCTATACTTTTGTCCATATTCATTGCATTAAAATCCGTCCGAAATATGCGGTAATTTTCGGACAAAACCAATTTGTTTTATCTCGTAAAACTGTAATATCAACTCTAAAAATATCTTCCTATTAGTTTCAAATTACTAACAATTTGAATGATTTTCATAAAACTATCTTTTATTTTTTAGTTCTCCAATTTTTGGCATAATTGTTATCAAAAATCGTTGATTGGATGGTGGAACATCAGGCAAATCACGCGGAACACCTTTCACTCCGCTGCCTGCAATAACAATCTCACAATTTTTGAGCTTATCTAAACCAACGTTGTTAGTTTTCCAAAAATTCACTAATGATTGTGCTCGATGGTAACTTAAATCATCGTTTCCACGCCAACCATCATTTGAAGCTTGTCCTTCAACAACAACAAGATATTTGATATTTTCTTTTTCGGGAAAATGTTTTATCAATTTTTTTATTGCCTCGCCTGCTTCCAACAAATCAGGTCTTCTATCTGGAATAATCTTTGTAATATTGTGAACGCCTGTCGGGAAAACAAATTGCATATTCAGAATGTGCTTTTTATTAATTGAATCGTAGCGAAAATAATTTTTATCAATATTATCAACAGTTTTTTGTATTCCCTTAATTCTTGCAAGTTCTATGCTGTCTGTTTGTAACCGACCTGTTGCATCTTCTAGGTCGGAAATTAGTCTATTCTGCATTGTGTAAACAATCACAAAAAGTACAAGCATCACGAAAAACAAACTTGTCATCAGGTCGGAATAACTCAACCAAAAGAAATCCCGCTTTTTTTCATTAGATTTTCCCATATCTTAGTTTTCTTTTGAATTTGATGGTTTACGAATTACCTTTTTCAGGTCAATAATTGCCGCAATTAAATCCTTATTTACTTCTATTGATTGCTTTTGAGAATCTTTGAAGTCACTTCTCAAACCAACAATTTGTTTTTGAAGTATAGAAAATTCCTGTTTTTGTGCCTCTGAATTTGCCACAAAAATTTGTATGGCTTTCTGAATTTCAGCAATTCCGTTAAAAAAATCATTATTGTCGGAAACAAAACCTTTTAATTGTTCGGTTTGAGTTTGAAAATATTTATACAATTCTGTATAGACTGTCTTTACATCTTGATTTAACTCATCAATTTGTTCTCGCCAAATTTCACGATGGTCGTTGATAGTCGGGAAATGTTTTTCCAATGAATCCTTGAATTGTTTTTGTAATTCTATTGAGGCGATGGTATTATTGCCTATCGCTTTGAGATTTATATTGAAATCCTTGAAATTCTCAATAATGGAATCCATCTCATGGGTAACTCTTTCTGTTTTATCTACATAATTGTTTAAGCCTTTTTGATATTCTTGAAATTTTGCAAGATGTTGAGACGATTCATTCAAACCGACAAATACTTCTGCTATTTTTATTGCCGTGCGAGTGAAACTTAATCTATTAATTTCTTCCAATACATGCTGTTGTCTACCTAAATTTTCATTTAACAATTGTCCGGAATCTATATAGTCACCCATATTTTCTCCAAATTTTCGGATGAAATCATTCATTACATAATTCAAGGTAGTAAGTGATTTTGCCACTCCGGTATTTAAAGACGGCAATAATTCGCGCTGCAATAAATCGTAGTAATTGTTTTTGTCTGTATCGTTTTGGAATGCTGCCGATTTATAAAAAGCCGAATTAATAACAGTAAAAAACAGTCCTACAAAACTTGCTGTCATCGCAAATATTACGCCTTGTAGCAATTGACTAATACCACCTTGCGAAAAAATTTCAATAGACTTATCTGCTCGTACTATACCAAATAATTCTAAGAAACCGTCCCAACCAACTATTCCAAGTAAACCAACAATAATACCAACAAAAGTACCACCTAAACCAATATACAGCGGAACATTGATAAGATTGCCAATTTCACTATCGAATTTTTCCAAATGTCGTTCACTAATGTCTTTCAGAATATTGAAATCCGCAGCCGCTCCTCTATTTTTGCACAAGTAGAAATTTGTTGATTTTATTACCTCAGAAAAATATTTTCCTTTTTTCGGCATTTCTAACAATTCTACATTGTCCTCTGAATCGTTGACATTGGATAACTTTTCTCCTGAAAGGTTAGACAAATACTTATCTAATCTGTCGGGGTCAGATATTATTGCATTACTTATCTGAAATCGCTTGATTTTTATAAAAGATGATTTCGGAAAAAATGTTTTAAATGCCTTGATTTTCTGCCAGACATTCGCAAACACATAGATTTGCAATACAATTAACGCGAAAATGAAAATTACTTCAAATGTTGCCATAAATATATTATTTTATTGATTATCAAATAATTGAGATTGATTTGGTTTTAACTTAATCATTTCTTTGCTGCCTCGTTTGAAAACATTAAACTTATCAACTTCAAGATATTTTTCTTTTACCTCCTTGTTGGTTTTAAGTTTGAATTTTTCTTTAACTTCTGCAACCGCAATTTCAGGGTTGTTTTTCAGCTTATTCAGAATGAAATCGGTGATTTTATCTAATAATAACGGTTGTTTGAATGCCAAATTAACCAATTCGGGATACTTCTTTTCCAAATATCGCTTTACCAAAAAGGCGTGCGACAATGGTTTGTACGAAGTATATATGTTCTCTTGATTGGTATTGTAATCAAGCAAAACAACATCTTGCTTTTCAACTTCATTTTTCAATTTCAACAACACATCTTGCACCAAATTATCAAGCACCCACGCATAAGTATGCAGGTAAATTTCTTTACGGGCAGTCAGATAATCAAGTAATTCCTTGCCATTAATGCCTTTGCGGTGTCCGAGCGGCTTACCGAATTTGCGTACAGTTCGCTTTATGCCTTCCATACTTTTGATTTCAAACTTCAATACATCAATATCTTCGCCTTCAAAAACTTTCAGTCCCTGCCAAATACCTTCAACCGTTTGCGAAGTTTTGCCTTCGGAAAACGGTATCGGAATATTGCCGTGCGGATAAAACGGACTTAATTTTAC
Organism: Candidatus Symbiothrix dinenymphae; assembly: GCA_001417715.1. GTDB lineage: Bacteria > Bacteroidota > Bacteroidia > Bacteroidales > Azobacteroidaceae > Azobacteroides > Azobacteroides dinenymphae. The sequence goes on along the minus strand of BBRT01000190.1, from coordinate 14,763 downwards.
CCAAGGCATTTTACCTTTTGAAGAAATATCTAATATCAGCGCATTAGGATATTTTTTGCGTATGTTTTCTTCTTTCGATTTTTTATTTGCTATGTAAATCATATCTAAAAATTATTTATGTTCGTAATGAATTCTATTGGTATCCAAGTTTTCACAAGGATTTCGGCTTGAAAATACGGTTTTTCAAAGTCATTAAGGTCGAAGTGATTAGGTAATTTTACAGTTCTAAAATGGATTCTTTTTAAATCTTCTATATTTTGTCCTTGACTATGCCCTGTTTTTGTAGCATTCATATCTGCAAATCGTGTGTGTGCAAAATTACAAACATCTAAACTTATTGTCAAAATAACAGGATTTTGTATTCTGCCTTCATTTTTTGCAACAAACATCATTGGGTGATTTTGGGTAAATGAAACTCGTACATAATCTTGCAAATTGTATTGCCTATCTAATTGTCGAGATAATGTTCCACCACCTGCAAATGGTATTTCAATCCCATTATTATCACAATAATGCCACGAATATAATCCGCCATGCTCTTTTATTGATTTTATATTTGTTCTATCTGTAAAATGATAAAGAGTGGTTATTCCATTTTGTTGCAAAACCTGTTGAAATTCCTGCCAATTTGGTTTCTTTTCGAGCAGTACTTCAAGTTTGGCTTTTTCTTGTTGCTGTTTTTCAAGTTTTGCCTTGCGTTCTCTTTCTTCTTGCTCTCTTTGAATCCGTAATTTTTCCTGCCGCTGTTTTTCAATTTCTGCCAATCGATTGGCTTCTTCATCACGCCTTTTTTGTTCTTCTTCCTGCCGTTTTTTGAGAATTAGAAGTTCTTTCTCTTTTAACTTTCTAATAGCTTCATTTAATCGTACAATCTCGTGTTTGACATGGTTCCCTATTTCTTTCTGTATCTGAGCAATTAGAAGTTTAGCTTCGTCAAGTTTGCCTTGCTCAACAAATATTTCAATTTTTGCAAGCTTTTCTTTTATCTGCTTCTTGTTGCGTTCTTCTTTCTTTTTTCTTGCTACTTCACGTTGCTTGAACTGCGTTAAAAGAGAATTGTTGGCTATAAATGAGCCGACTTCGTTTGGTGTTCTTATTTTGAAAATAAATCTTGGTGTAGAATTTGGTTTGTCAGTTTGGAGTAAATTAGTAATTATTTTAATCGTTTCTTCTATATGCGAGAAGTCTGGTTGTTCAATAATAGCGATTTTCTCTTTCCTTTCAGAAAGTTGTTTCTTCTTATCTTCAAGTGTTTCAATTTCCGCATTGACTGCATTTATATGGTCAATTATTTCGCTCTGTTTGTCTGCATCTTTTGATTTAATAATGCCTATAATTTCTCTACTATCGTTACTGTCTTTACCATACACACCTTCAACAGCGGACTGAATATCTACCTCAGTTGGCTTATGTTTGAAAAGTTTTTTGAAAGTTTCGAATAAATTCATTGCCTATTTACTTTTACTTTTTTTGAACTCAGAAGCGGGTTTGTCATCGTAATTGTATGCGATAGTATCGTTGTCGTTACTATCTAATGACAACTTTTTAGTCTTATAGCAGATATATTTTCCGTTTCCGGACTTCTCAATGTATTCCAATATTTTGCCCATAAATTTATATTCGCACAAATTTTCTGCAAAGGTACAACTTTATTTTGAATAAAAACACCCCACACCAAACGATGCAGGGCATAAATATCAGTTAATTGCGAGTCACCCCCGCAACAACAAACCACAAAGTATCACCAACTCGCCTTCTTAATCCCGGGAATCAACCCGGCCGAAGCCATCTCCCGAAACTGAATACGCGAGATGCCAAATTGGCGCATATAGCCTTTCGGGCGACCTGTGAGCTTGCAACGGTTGTGCAGTCTTACGGGCGAGGAGTTTTTCGGCAGTGCCTGCAACGCATCGTAGTTGCCTTCCTTTCTCAACTGCTCGCGTTTAGCCGCATATTTGGCAACTAATTTTGCGCGTTTCACTTCGCGCGCTTTCATCGATTCTTTAGCCATTTTTTATTTCTTTTTTTGCGTTCTTAAACGGTAATCCAAACTCTCTCAACAGTGCGTAGCCCTCTTCGTCGGTCTTCGCGGACGTTACAAACGTGATGTTCATTCCCAAAATCTTGTTGATTTCGTCAATGTTGATTTCAGGGAAAATAATCTGTTCCGTGATGCCCAGCGTGTAATTGCCTTTGCCGTCCAACTTGCTTTCGACGCCCCTGAAGTCGCGGATACGGGGCAATGCCACGCGCACCAAACGTTCCAAAAACTCGTACATCTGCTCGCGGCGCAACGTCACCATCGCTCCAATCGGCATCTTGCGACGCAACTTGAAATTGGAAATATCCTTCTTCGACACCGTGGCAACCGCTTTCTGACCCGTTATAGCCGTCAATTCGGTAAGTGCCACATCCACGATTTTCTTGTCCGCCACTGCCGCGCCCAGCCCTTGGTTTATCACAATCTTCTGCAACACAGGAACCTGCATCTTAGAGGTGTAACTAAACTCTTTCGTGAGCGTCGGAATGATTTGTTCCAGATAGACTTTCTTCAAATTCGCCGTGTTAGACACCGCTACCTTCGCAGTTGTTTTTGCCGCCGCCGCCTTTGCTGCCGGAGCCGCTACTGCTTTCTCTGCGTGGGTCGACTTTGCTGCCGGTGCCGCCTTTGGAGCCGCTGCTGCCTTCTCTGCGGGGGCTGCCTTTGCTGCCGGTGCCGCTTTCTCCTTAGCCGCCGAAGCCGCCTTGGGTGCTTTTGCTGCTGCCGGAGTCTTCTTTGCTGCCGGTTTCGTAGCCGCAGCCTCTGTTTCTTTCTTCGCCATTATTTGATTTCCTCCCCTGATTTTTTAGCAAAACGTATTAACACTCCCTTTGCTCCCACTTTGCGACCAATGCGCGTAGGTTTTCCCGATTTCGGGTCCACCACGTTCAAATTTGAAATATGAACAGGAGCTTCCTTCTTCGTGAATCCTCCTTGAGGACTCTTCGCATTCGGTTTGGTGCTCTTTGTCACCAAGTTAATGCCATCTACAAGAGCACGTTGCTTGTCGATATACACTTTCAGCACTCGACCCGTCTTGCCCTTGTCTTCGCCGGCATTCACAAAAACCGTATCACCTTTTTTTATGTGTAATTTACTCATAATCTTTTAATATTATAAAACTTCCGGTGCTAACGACACGATTTTCATATTCACCGCACGCAATTCGCGGGCAACCGGTCCGAAGATACGGCTGCCACGAAGTTCACCCGCATTGTTGAGCAACACACAGGCGTTGTCGTCAAAACGGATGTAGGAGCCGTCGCTGCGACGGAGTTCCTTTGTCGTGCGCACAATAATCGCTTTCGATACTGCACCTTTTTTAATATCACTCGATGGGATAACATGTTTCACTGCTACGACAATTATGTCCCCAACTGAAGCGTAGCGTCTTCTCGTTCCGCCTAACACCCTGATACAAAGCACTTCCTTTGCACCTGAATTGTCGGCTACTGCTAATCTTGATTCTTGTTGTATCATAATTATTTAGCTTTTTCAATGATTTCCACTAAACGCCATCTCTTTGTTTTGCTCAACGGGCGAGTTTCCATGATGCGCACCGTGTCACCGATGGTACATTCATTTTTCTCGTCGTGGGCATGGAATTTCTTCGTCTTATTGACGAACTTCCCATAGATTGGGTGTTTTTCCTTCCACTTCACAGCAACAGTGATGGATTTATCCATTTTATTACTGGAAACGACACCTATCCGTTCTTTTCTTAAATTTCTTGTTTCCATTTCACTGTTTTTCTGTTTGTGTTTGTAACTCTCTACTGCGCAACTCTGTTTTCATGCGCGCAATCTCCTTTCGCGACCGTGTGATAGCCGAAGGATTGTCCAGAGGTGAAATACTGTGATTGATTTTTTGTTGCTCGAATGCTTTCATATCCGCTTCCAATCGCTCTCTCAATTCCGGAGTTATTAAATCTCTTATTTCTGCAATTTTCATACCACGCAATTAAACTGTTTCATTATTATAGTCATAATCATGTCTTACGACAAACTTGGTGGTCACCGAAAGTTTCTGCGCAGCCAATCTCAGAGCTTCTTTTGCGATAGCGAAGGAAACGCCTTCGATTTCGAAAATGATTCTACCCGGAGTCACCGGCGCAACAAATCCTTCGGGAGCACCCTTCCCTTTACCCATACGCACTTCGGCAGGCTTTTTAGTAATCGGCTTGTCGGGGAAAATTCGCACCCAAACTTGCCCCTGACGTTGCATATAACGGGTTACAGCGACACGAGCAGCCTCAATCTGCCGTCCGGTAATCCATTTGGATTGCAACGTTTTTATACCAAAAGAACCAAAAGCCAACTGATTGCCGCGTCCGGCATTCCCCTTCATTCGCCCCTTCTGGGAGCGTCTGAACTTCGTTTTCTTAGGTTGTAACATACATCTCTCCTTTCATTTTTTTTAAAATTTTAAATTTTGAAAATGGGTAACGGCCAGTTTCATTAACATGTATCACCGAGGGCTTCTAAATAACATAAACTTGCATTTGAAATTGCTACAGAGCCGAAACCCGTTAAAACCCTGCCTCAAAATCGCGGCAAAGGTAGAACATTATTTTCAATCTACCAAATGTTTTTGAAATTTTTTTTTGTGCGCATATAAATCAATCCGTAACAGCGCAATCACCATATAACAAATTCTGTCAGCCGTGCCATGCCAAACCCGTTATCAAATTTTCGGAACCTCGTTTGAGACCCCAAAAACGCAAAGCCCTGTAAATGTTTCATTTACAGGGCTTTGTGGCATATACCTTGCGGTCCGGACGGGACTCGAACCCGCGACCTCCGCCGTGACAGGGCGGCATTCTAACCAACTGAACTACCGAACCAATTTTTTTTGTACCGCGCAACTAAGATTGCTCTCAATTGCGGGTGCAAAGGTACAACTATTTTTTCATTCTGCAAGCGTTTTTGAAAAAAAATTTTTACAAAACTTGTATATTGAAAAAAATGTGTACTTTTGCATCTAATTGTTGGCTTTTTTGAGGACGGTTTCACGGCGGAAATTGATGCCGCCAACCGGCAGCAATTCGTTATTGCGGGAACGACCCACAATGACAAAGATTCGTAATTCGTAATTTTAATTATAAAAACATCATGGATAAGTATTTTGATTTAGTAAGTAAGTTCGACCTGAAAGGTGCGCCTGAAGGTATTGCACCGCTGGGTGCCGGTCACATCAACGACTCGTTTCGCGTGAAAACGAAGGAAGCGGACGCGCCCGACTATTTGTTGCAACGCATCAACCACGCCATTTTCAAGGATGTGGAACTGTTGCAAAACAACATTCAACATGTGACGAACCACATTCGTAAAAAGCTGCGTGCCAAGGGCGAAACGGACATTGAGCGCAAAACGCTGACGATTATTCCGACTAAAAGCGGCAAATTGTTCCACTTCGATGGCGAAAACTATTGGCGCATCTATCTGTTCATTTCCGGCGGCAAGGGCTACGACTCCATCACGCCCGAATTGGCGTATGAGGCGGGCAAGGCTTTTGGCGAGTTTCAGGGCTATCTGGCGGATATTCCCGAAAAAATCGAGGAAACAATCCCCAATTTCCACAACATGGAATTTCGTTTGGAAGAGTTTCGCGAAGCGTTGAAAAGCGACAAAGCGGGTCGCGTGGCTGCCAATCAGGGCATCATCAAGGAAATCGAAGACCGCGCCGAAGAGATGTGCAAAGCCAACCGCCTCAATCGCGAGGGCAAATTGCCGAAACGCATCAACCATTGCGACACGAAAGTGAACAATGTGCTGTTCGGCGAAGACGGCAAAATTCTCTGCGTAGTGGATTTAGACACCGTGATGCCGGGGTTTGTGCTGTCCGACTTCGGCGATTTTATCCGCACAGGTGCCAACACGGGCGACGAAGACGATGCCGATTTGAACAAAGTGAACGTGAATTTGGCAATTTTTGAGGCCTACACCAAAGGCTACCTCGAGACAGCGAAAAGTTTTTTGCTGCCCATCGAAATCGAAAATCTGCCGTTTGGCGCACGTCTGCTGACGTATATGCAGACCGTCCGCTTCTTCACCGACTATCTGAACGGCGACACCTATTACAAAATTCATTCGCCCGAACACAATCTCCAACGTACCAAAGCACAGCTGAAATTATTGCAAAGTTTAGAACAAAATCAGGACAAAATGGCGGCAATCGTCAAAGCTGCAATAGCGCGTTGAGGGATTTCAGAAAAAAATTCGCGCATTATTTGGAAATATCAAAAAAGAGTAGTACCTTTGCAGCGCGAAACAAGGTTCCTTGACCGAGTGGCTAGGTGCCGGTCTGCAAAACCGTCGACGGCGGTTCGAATCCGCCAGGAACCTCGATGTAGCAACAATGCCGATAGATATAAGTCTGTCGGCATTCGCTATTTATGGGATTTTCAGAGAGTTATGAGAGGGTTACAATTGGGTGTAATGTTCAAAATGAGGTGATTATCCTGCGAAAATGTTCCGAGCCAAGTCCCAAAGTCAGATTGCTCTACGACAAACTAAGGCATCGCCCATATCCATTCCAAACGGAAAAATTTGTAGTACACAAACAGGTTTTTTGAAAAAAAATTCAACTGCCTGATTTACAACGACTTTATTCCCTCATTAATTATCTCCTGAGGTCCACATAAGTTTCCATCCTGCTTGGGCAGGGATATGGCGGGCTTTTCAGCCCGCAATGACAGCATTACCGTCAATTTAGCTTAATGTGATGCTGTATTTCTTAACATTCGTGCCTCGCTGCACCGTCACTTCCACGGCATCACCCGGACGGAAGCGGCTGAGTTGTGCTCGCAATTCGGAGAAATTTTTGATTTTCACGCCGTTGATGGCGGTGATTATGTCGCCTTTTTGGATGCCTGCTTTTTGTGCCGGACTTTTTGTTGCAAAGTCGCTGACTGTAACACCGGACGTTGAAGCGGCATCCGTGATGAGAATGCCCAACGCGGCTCGCTGCACCGCACCAAATTGCTTGATGTCTTCAACCACTTTTTGTACGATGCTGACCGGAATGGCAAACGAATAGCCCATATAAGTGCCTGTTTCCGAATAAATCATGGTGTTGATACCTACCAATTCGCCTTTGGTGTTGACCAGCGCGCCGCCACTGTTGCCCGGATTCACAGCGGCATCGGTCTGGATAAAGGCTTGAATTTTCTCGGCTTGCGCCCGCATCTGCGGCGAACGACCATAGCGGTCTTGCTCAAACAAATTAGCACGACCCGTTGCGCTCACAATGCCTGCGGTGACCGTAGAGGTGAGATTAAACGGGTTGCCGACCGCCAACACCCATTGACCCACTCGCAAATTGTCCGAATTGCCAAACGGGATGACTGGGAGGTTTGTTCCCTCCACTTTCAGCAGGGCTACATCGGTCGCCTCATCGCTGCCGACCAACTTGGCGGTGTAGGTGGAGTCGTTGTTGGTGATGATTTCGATTTCGTCCGCACCTTCAATCACATGATTGTTGGTCACAACGTAGCCGTCCGACGAAATAATCACGCCCGAACCAAACCCGACACGCGGTTGTGCCTGATAGCGAGGCGATTGTCCGCCCTGATACCCGAAGAAAAACTCAAACGGGTCAAAATAGCGTTGCTGCATTTCGCGCCGGTTAGGTACGCTCACCGATTTGATATGCACCACCGCATTCACACTCTGTTCGGCGGCGAAGGTAAAATCCGTGTTCTCGGCTGCCGGTGCATAGTTCACTGCACGAAAACCGGGTTGCCCAAACGCCGCTTCAACTGACATTTTGTCAGTTTTTGTCAGGTAGACATACGTTCCAACGCCCACCGCTGCACTCAAAAAGCTTGCTGATGCGAAGCTCAATACAATTTTCCAATTCAATTTCATATTTGTTAATTTTAAATTATTTATAATAGTTACAGCACAAATAACGTGCCAAAATCATTTTTTTGTATAAATATTTTGAAAATTTTTGTACTTTTGCAGCATGATTGAGATTTTTTACAAAGGATTCATTATTGGTGTCCTGGTTTCGGCTCCGATGGGACCCGTAGGACTGCTGATTATCCAGCGAACTTTGAACAAAGACCGCTGGCATGGCTTCTTTTCGGGCATTGGTGCGGCTACGTCCGACCTTTTTTACGCCACAATTATGATGGGCGTGGGCATGGGCATCGACCGGTCGTTTATTGACACCTACCAGTGGCACATGAGAATTGCGGGTAGTGTTCTGCTTTTTATTTACGGCGTTTACACTTTTCGCACCAATCCTGTCAAAAATATGCGACAAGGCGGTGTGAAAACGCGAACCTTCTCTCAGGATGCCCTGTCATCGTTTTTTCTGACAATTTCCAATCCGTTCATACTCGTGCTTTACATCGCTTTGTTTGCGTGGCTGCATTTTATTGTGTCCGGCGACGAGGTCTATTCCATGCTCATCGGACTGCTTTCTATCTTCCTTGGTGCGCTCACATGGTGGTTTTTAGTCACGTTTTACATTGGCAAACTGCGTAAATCCATCAACTCAAACGGGTTGTGGCTCATGAACCGCATCTTTGGCGTAATTATCATGGTCATGGCACTGTCAGTGCTGCTGAGCGGGTTGTTTTAATGTTCCACATTGAGAGTCACCATAAATTTGATATGGTTGCCCCGGAGGATTATACTTTTTTCATTTGCTTAAAAAGTTCCCAAATCACTATGCCGGCAGTTACTGACACATTCAGGGAGTGCTTGGTGCCAAATTGGGGAATTTCGATGCAGGAGTCGCAAATATCCATCACGGCTTGGTCAACGCCGTGCACCTCATTACCAAGCACGATGGCAATTTTCCCTGCATTGCGTACTTGACGGTGTAGGGGGATGCTATTCTCCGCCTGCTCCACCGCCGCAACATGAAAACCTGCCGCTTTGAGTTCACGCACAGCCTCCAAAGTGCTCTCAAAATACTGCCAATCAACTGAATTCTCCGCGCCAAGTGCCGTTTTGTGAATTTCAGCCTGCGGAGGCGTTGCCGTGATGCCGCACAGATACACCGCCGCCACCCGAAAAGCATCGGACGTGCGAAACACCGACCCCACATTGTGGAGGCTGCGCACATTGTCCAGCACCACCACCAGCGGGATTTTGTCCGCCTGCTTAAACGCCTCCGGCGTGATGCGATTGAGTTCCGTGATGTGCAGTTTGCGCATAACTAATTGGATGATTTGCTTTTAAGGGCTAAAGCGTAGAGTTTCATCTGCTTGAGCATCGACACTAAGCCGTTGGAACGGGTGGGCGAAAGGTGCTCTTTCAGTCCGATGGCCTCGATAAAATGGAGGTCGGCATCCAGAATTTCGTCGGGCGTATGGTCGGAAAGCACGCGAATCAGTAGCGACACGATGCCTTTCACAATCACGGTATCGCTCTCCGCGTGAAAAATCACCTTGCCGTCCACATAGTCGGCTTGTAGCCACACGCGGCTCTGGCAGCCCTCAATCAGGTTGCTCGGCGTTTTGCAGGCAGCATCCAACGGCGGCAGTTCGTTGCCCATCTCAATCAACAGCGAATATTTATCCATCCAGTCGTCAAACGCCGAAAATTCGGTGATGATGGCGTCCTGTATTTGGTTGATTGTCTTCATTTTATATTCAAAATTTTGATTGCGTGTTCGAGTCGTGCAATCGTTTCCTCTTTTCCAATAATTTCCGTGATGTCGAACAGGTGTGGACCCTTTGATTCGCCCACCAATGCCAAGCGGAAGGCATTCATGATGTTGCCGAGGTGGTATTCTTTGCTTGTAATCCACTGCATCACAATCTGTTCTGCGTTTTGTGCCGAAAAATCGTCTATGCTTTGCAAAATGCCGATTAGTTCAGTTAATTGCTCCGGTGATTCGGGCTTCCAGCGTTTTTGTACCGTCTTTTCATCGTCAGTGGTGGGTGCAATGAAGAAAAAGGATGCCTGCTCCCACAGGTCGCTGAGGTAGGTGATGCGGTCTTTTACTAAGCCGATAACTTTAACAAGTTTCTCCTTGTCATTGCGGGCTTGACCCGCAATCCCCTGTCCTACATTGCCCTGTTGCCCTGTATTCGATGCCTTTGCAGGGGGTTGCGGGTCAAGCCCGCAATGACGGTTTAGGAACATTTCTGCCAATTCTTCATTGGATTTTTGCTGAATGTATTGGTGGTTGAACCATTCGCCTTTTTTGTAGTCGAATTTGGCACCGCTTTTGCTGCATTTTTCGAGTGAAAAGAGGTTGATGGCGTCTTCTAACGATAGAATTTCCTGGTCGTTGCCCGGATTCCAGCCCAAGAGGGCGAGGAAATTGAGCATCGCTTCGGACAAGTAGCCTTTTTCGCGATAGCCCGATGAAATTTCGCCCGTCACGGGGTCTGTCCATTGCAGGGGGAACACGGGAAATCCCAGCCGGTCGCCGTCGCGCTTGCTGAGTTTACCGTTGCCTTCGGGCTTCAGAAGTAGCGGCAGATGAGCGAATTGCGGCATCGTGTCTGTCCAGCCAAAAAAGTTGTAGAGCGTGACGTGCAGCGGTGCGGAGGGCAACCATTCTTCGCCGCGAATGACGTGTGTAATCTCCATCAAATGGTCGTCCACGATGTTGGCGAGGTGGTAAGTAGGCAGTTCTTCCGCCGATTTGTAGAGCACTTTATCGTCCAGCACAGACGAATTGACCGTTACCTGTCCGCGAATCAAATCATTGACCACAATGGTCTGATTCGGCTCTATTTTGATGCGCACCACATATTGCTCACCGCTCGCAATGCGCTGTTGCACATCCGCTTCGGGGAGCGTCAATGAGTTGGTCATCGCCTCGCGGGTGGATGCATCGTATTGAAAATTAGCAACTTCCGCGCGCTTAGCCTCCAATTGCGCGGGTGTGTCGAAAGCGATGTAGGCTTTGCCGGTTTTCAACAGTTGCTCAACATACTGCCTGTAAATATCCTTGCGCTCCGACTGCCGATAGGGAGCATATTCGCCGCCTATATGCGGACCCTCGTCGAAACTCAGCCCAAGCCACGAAAAAACCTCAATGATATAGTCTTCCGCTCCATATACATATCGTTGAGAATCAGTGTCTTCAATGCGGAGAATAAAATCACCCTCCTGCTGTTTAGCGAACAAATAATTATACAAAGCCGTCCGCACACCGCCAATGTGGAGCGGTCCTGTGGGGCTGGGCGCGAAACGCACACGTGTTCTTTTCATTGTCATATTCATTATTCAGGGTGCAAAAGTAGGCATTTTTTATTATTTAATCCCGCGACCTAATTCCCTCATAATATTTGATAAACGAGCGGACCACCGTGCGTGTGCCGCCGGGTGTGGGGTAGTTGCCGGAGAAATACCAGTCGCCTTTGTGCTTGGGGCAGGCTTCGTGCAGTCCTTCGAGCGATTGATAGACTATTTCTACTTTGGCTTTTGTGCCTGCCGGGGTGAGAATTTGGGCTGTTTTGGCGGCTATTTCTTCAGGGGTGAAAGGCTTGTAGATGTCTTTCACATGGTTTACGAACTTCTCTTTGGGCAGGTTTTCCTGCGCCTTGCATTTTTGGTACGTTTCGTCGATAATGTGCTGCAAACCACGCTCTTGCAGCAGGGCGATGGCGGCGCAGAATGCAACGAACTCGTCCATGTGGTTCATATCAATGCCGTAGCAGTCGGGGTAGCGAATTTGCGGAGCCGACGACACGATGACGATTTTCTTCGGCTCCAAGCGGTCTAATATCTTGATAATGCTTTGCAGGAGCGTTGTGCCGCGCACAATGCTGTCGTCAATCACCACCAGATTGTCCTGTCCGGCGCGAATGGAGCCGTAGGTGATGTCGTAAACGTGCGAGGCGAGTTCGTCGCGGCTGGCTCCCTCGGCGATAAACGTCCGCAGTTTGATGTCTTTCAACGCCACTTTTTCCTGCCGCACCTTCATCGACAGGATGCGATTGAGGTCTTCGTCCGTTAGTTTGCTTCTGTTTTTCTTGATGCTTGCGATTTTTTGCTCATTGAGGTGCTTTTCAAAACCCTCCATCATCCCGTAGAACGCCACCTCTGCCGTGTTGGGGATGAACGAGAAAACGGTGTTTTCCAAATCATTGTCAATGGCTTTCAAAATGGGGTTGAGCAGTAGCCGACCGAGCATTTTTCGCTCCTGATAGATGTCCTGGTCGGAGCCGCGCGAAAAATAGATGCGCTCAAACGAGCACGGCTTCACGTTGCGAGGCTTCTGAATTTGCGTCAGCGAAACCGTGTTATCTTGCTTCACGATGAGAGCCTGACCGGGCATGAGTTCGTGCACCTGCTCAATTTTCAGATTCATAACCGTCTGTATAACAGGTCGTTCGGATGCTATCACCGCAATTTCGTCATCGTAATAATAAAATGCGGGGCGGATGCCTTGCGGGTCGCGAAAAGCAAACATATCTGCGTTGCCCGTTGCGCCGCAGATGACGAAACCGCCGTCCCAAGTCTTCGTGGAGCGTTTCAAAACGACTGCCAAATCAACCGTTTCGGCAATCATCCGGTTGAGTTCTTCGCCGTCTCCGGCTTTTTTGTGATGCTTTTCAAACTGAAATTGCACTTCGTGGTCGAGGTGGTTGCCCATCATTTCGAGCATCATCAGCGTGTCGGAATAGAGGCGCGGATGCTGCCCCTCGCTGAGCAGTTGCTTAAAAATCTCATCCACATTGGTGAGGTTGAAGTTGCCGAAGAGTAGCAGACTGCGCGACCGCCAATTGTTGCGCCGCAAAAACGGCTGCACGTATGACATCCCCGACCGCCCCGTGGTGCTGTAGCGCAAATGCCCCACGTAGGCTTCGCCGCAAAAAGGCATCTCATTCAGCGGCGTTTCGGGGTGCATCCGGTTGATTTCGTGGTGCGCTTTCTCAAAAATTTCCTGAATAGCACCGCTGCCCAAGGCACGCTCGCGGTAAATATAATCGGTGCCCGGACGCGCATTGAGGCTCACACAACCGATTCCGGCACCTTCTTGCCCGCGATTGTGTTGCTTTTCCATCAAAAGGTAGAGTTTGTCCAGCCCATATTGCCATGTGCCATACCGCGCGACATAGTATTCGATAGGTTTCAAGAGGCGAACCATCGCAATACCACACTCATGTTTCAAGTTCTCCATATTTTTTTTTTGCTTAGGCGGGGCAAAGGTACGAAATAGTTATGAGTTATGAGTTATCAGGGCAACAGGGTCAACGTATTAAAAAAGACCGTAAGGTCGGTCTTTAATCTACCCCGTATGGGGTAACGCCCACTCGTGGTCGGAAGATTGATTGGATGTTGAATTTACGGGCTGAAAGCCCAGCATATCCCAGCCCAACGCATCGCGTTGGGAAATGATGATGGATGATAGTTTGCGCCCTGAAAGGGCAACATAATGGTATAATGCCCTTTCAGGGCGCAAACGCACAAAACCCATAAACCCAACGCGATGCGTTGGGCTGGGATATGCTGGGCTTTCAGCCCGTGTTAAAATCTTCCAACCACGACTGGGTAACGCCGTAGCATACGGGCAAATTTTAATGCGTTGACCCTGCTCAGGGCAACCGCATAAAAATCGGTTATAAACTTTTTCCTGTTTTTATTACCTCCAATTCGCCGGTCTGGAAATGACTTTTTTAATCTACCAAATAATTTTGAAAATATTTTTGAAAACAGCAAAAAACCGTCCGAAAGATTGCGCTTTCAGACGGTTTTTGCAGTTAGAATAATGAGCAGAAGGTCAATTCAATTTAGTCAAAGTCCAAACTTGTCCATTATTATTACGGCTATCCAAGATATTGACAGTTCCATTGCTATCAATTTCTCCCATGATATAATTACTATTGGCATAATCCATTGCTGTGAATGACAATTTTGGAGAGTTTGAAGAGGCAGATATGCTGTATATTTTATATCCAAGATTGTCAAAATCAATAAACGGTTGAGAAGAATAATCACTGTAAGAAATTTTTGTTAATTTTTGCCTGCCCACATACCGTGCATCAGAAGTGGAAAAGTCAGCATACGATAGTTCCTTAAACGGATAGTCAAGTTGAATTTCTGTGATATCATTTGTAGCTTCGTTAAATTCCGCTACTGCTTCGTCACCAGAAGAATCATCATAACCATGCAGTAAAAAGACCTGTTTTATAGGATTATACAAGTAAGAAGAGAAACTTCTTTGATTAATTTTTCCCACGGCAAGTTCATTATTTGTGAGTGCAGACAATTTATACATCCCATCATCAGCACAAATATATAGTGAACCTGTCAAGCCTAAGAATGCATCTTGTACGCTTGCTGATGGAAATAATTGACTTTGTGTATAAATTCTGCCACCCGGACATTTGAAATTCCCATAATAACATACACCCGCTCTATCCACAATAAAGGATCCCGCACCCTCTGCCGATGGTACGTATTCTTCCAGAGTAACATTTTCTGCATTTTGGGTATTTATTTTGTAAATAACATAGACAGCTGTGTAAAAACCTTCTCCGATTTTGATATAACCAGGTTGCAAGTATATATTGCCTTGAGCGTCTGTATATACTTTAGTATTGCTGACGTCGTCATCAGAGCAAAAATTTCCATGCTGTTGGTCTCTGTTCAATTCATAAGTTGCCTCTGTTTTCTTATTGATTAATAATTCGTTAGTTGTCCAATCAGAATTGCCGGTATTGGAAACGCTCAGAATCATAAAATCACTGTTCAAATCGCGCATTCCTGCGATGCTAATTTGTGATGTAACAGTATCTCCCT
>BBRT01000189.1 GCA_001417715.1 Candidatus Symbiothrix dinenymphae | reverse complement strand
AAATACCGTCCGGCAGTGTTACCAACTACATGTACGAAGACAAATCTGCCGTTCATGGCATCTACTATGACTATAAAGTGGTGGGCGTGACGGATTGCGACGGCGACATCAAAGAACACAGCGAAAAACATTCCACAGGCTACAAGCAGCCTTACGGAACAGTCATCGGGCAAATTGCCTTTAAGAGCGGCTCCACCTCCGTGGTGGGAGCCACGGTTACTGCTACAACTACACCGGAAGCCCCGAACAAGGCTTTCGAGTTCACAAGCGACTATAAAAACTACATCTCAACGCCCATCAAGGCGAACACATTGTCGCCCTCCGCGTTCACATTTCAAGCTTGGGTGAAGCTGAAAAACACGCAAGATACGCCGGAACTTTTCTATAGCGAAGGCTATTATGCGGTGCAAGTACATGACTCAACACAAATTACGCTCACAGTAGGCACAGATGCCACATTCAAACTACCATGCCGGTTGGAACCAGCAAACTATTTCCATCTAAGCCTGACATTTGCCGACACAATAGCCCAATTATACATCAACGGCGATTTGGCAGCAACAGCCACCGCCCCATCTCCCAAAACGGCCCAAACGCCCCAAACGTCCCTGTATTTAGGCCGAGGCTTAAACGGCTTCATGGACGAAGTCCGCATCTGGAAAAAAGCCCTGCCGCCGACCAAAATCAAGCAGGATTACGGGCGCTTCATAGCCGGCAAAGAGGCAGACCTGCAAGTCTATTACCGCTTCGACGAGCCAAGCGTCGATGAGGTCTATGACGCCTCAGCCACCGCCAGCGGCACCACATTCAACGAAAATCACGGCACAGTCCGCACTGCACGCAATACCAAACGCGATTTCCAT
>BBRT01000188.1 GCA_001417715.1 Candidatus Symbiothrix dinenymphae | reverse complement strand
ACTTTGGTTTCGAAAGCGAGTAAGGCGGCGTAGGTGTAGTAAAAAAAATAGGATAAGCCTGCTGCCCAAAGCCCGTCAGCGTGGAGCAGGCTATGAGAAGCATACGAAAAACCCTATTTAGACTATTGTAACGCATAATTTCAATTTTTTAGCAGGGGATTGCGGGTCAAGCCCGCAATGACACCTTTCACCTTTCACCCTTCACCCTTCACTAAATGACGCGGCAAAAGTAGAGGTCTTTTTTCACTCCACCAAATATTTTTTGTTATCTTTTTGTTATCTTTTTGTTATTTTTTGGTTATCGTTTTGTTATCATTTTGTTATCATTGCCTCTGGGGCTATTCAGTTGCACTATTGCGCTACCTTTTCCTTATGTAGTTTTCCATGGATTGGCACACTTCTGCGGCAAATTTATGGGCAGATTCGAGCAGTTTGTTCCATTTTTGTTCCGGTAACTTTTCTAAATCGGATTTTGTGATGGCTTGTTGCATCAGGGCGTAAATAAATCCTGCGTTGAAATTGTCCCCTGCACCGATTGTGCTAATCGTCTTTATGGAATGCACGGGGTAAGATTTTTCCCCATTGGGAGTAAACAAGCGTGTTTCTTTGGCACCTTGTGTTACTATCAGATTTTTGCAACGGGGTGCAATGTGTGTGCGGTAAATTTCATCAATGCTTTGGTTGGGGTATAACACCGCCAAATCCTCGTCGGAGCAGCGCACAACCGTTGCACATTCAAAGTTTTCCTCAAAAGCAGGCATCAGTTCCGCCCTTTCGTCCGCATGAGCCGCCCGAAAATTGATGTCGTAATAAATCAAAGCCTCAGCACTATGGGCTTCGCCCAACCAACGGTTTATATTGCTT
>BBRT01000187.1 GCA_001417715.1 Candidatus Symbiothrix dinenymphae | reverse complement strand
GCGGCGGAGTGTATTTTTGGGGAGTCGCCAGCCATGCCGCTCGCCGGTCCCTCTGCCATTGCCCAAAAGTATAAGGAGGAGCAAAACCGCTTTTCGATGGCTTTATTCGCTGCCGACCAGTCTGTGTTGGCGGCGCGGCTTTCGGGCTTGTTTGCGGTGGACAAAACAGCAAAGCCCGATGAAAAATACTTGTACAAAATCTACATTGCTGCGCCTGACAGCATTGGTGCGACTGTGGATACCGCTTTTGCCTTTACCGGTTTGTCCGAATATCACGCCTTCCCGCAGCCGATTGATTTGACTGCGCGTTGGGAAGATAAAAAGGTGCAACTGTCGTGGAACATCCTGTATTTGAACCACATAGAGAGTAGCCATGTGGTGGAAAGGTCGCAGAACGGGAGGCGGTATACTCCCATCAGCAAGAATGCCACTGGGCAGGCTGTTGATGAAGGCATCACGCCGGAATATGCCTATCGCCCCGATTCGCGGCCGGATAAGCGCACGAAGTGGTACTACCGCGTCAGAGGCATTAATGCGTTCGGCGAAGTGGGACCGCCGAGCCATTCTGTGGTGGGTCGCGGACGCATCCCTGTCACCTTTGCGCCCATAATTTCAAGTAAGGAAGTGATTGATAACAAGCGAGTTAGTCTTACTTGGGAATATTCGGACGAAATGAACGAATCCATTACCGGTTTTCGCGTCTATCGTTCGCCCAAACCGACCGGCACAAAAGAGAAAATTTACGAAAGCAAAAAGCCCAAAGAACGCGTGTACATCGACCCACACCCGGATTTGACCAATTATTATGTGTTGTCTGTGTTTGATGACGAAACGGAGAAATTTTCGCCCCAAACGTATGCTGAATTGCTC
>BBRT01000186.1 GCA_001417715.1 Candidatus Symbiothrix dinenymphae | reverse complement strand
AGGGCTGTACGTTCACGATAGACGGCAATCAGTGTTTGTCGAACGGGAAGCCTATAACGACTGCTGCTAATGGCACTTACGAGCTGGAAGTGCCTGTTGGCGTGCACGAATTTAGGGTGGAGAAGCCCGGGCATTGGTTTGCCAAAGATGGTAAAGCTCTGTCGCTGATTACCGGAGAAAATCTTGATTATCAGAGCGACCGCTCCGGCGTGCATTTCTATGACCAGACGCGGGTGAAGTTGATTGGGCATATTGCGGGGGGGACCGGAGAAACAGGTATACCTTCCGGTTTTGGCTGGCGTGAAAACAATATCGGGGTGGATTCATTAGTGCTCACTGCGGTGGCTAAACAACAGTTTCTATTGCGTACGGGAAGCGACACCACTATCTTCGTTTTGCACGATACAGGCGGGTGGCTGCGAAACTTGTCCATGGAGGATTATTTAGGCGACGACGAAGACGAGGAGGAAGAGGAAGAGGTAGGCGATGACTGGATTGAGCAGTATCTGCTTCCGGACAGCACAGTGGATTGGGACTGGCTGGTAATCAACGAAGACAAGTATTTGGAGTGGGGCGACTATTTGGATGAGTGGGGCGTTTTTGATTGGGTGAAATATTGCCGTGATAATGCAATAGACCTTTTTGCCTGGATGGAAGACCCAACCGAAGAAGAGCTTCGGGAAGAGGACGAACTGCTGGCTGATGAGCCGGAAGACCCTGAGTGGGAAGCCTATTTGAATGACGACACCGCGTTTGATTGGGACGCGTTTTTCACTGCGATTGAGGAGGAAGAGTGGGATTGGGAGGAGTATGAGACCGAAGACGGCGATTTTGACTGGGTGCGATTTTTACGGGACGAAGGTGTGGATGT
>BBRT01000185.1 GCA_001417715.1 Candidatus Symbiothrix dinenymphae | reverse complement strand
TTGCGAGGCGGAGCCTGCACTGACCGATGGTTTGAGGGTGTTGAGGCGATTGCAAGTTTCCAAAAGCCGCGAAAGTCCCTTTTCAGATGCCTGCAACGCCTCATTGCTGAAATCGACCGTGCTGCGATAATGCGCTTGCAGGATGAAGAAGCGGATGGTCATCGGTGAATAGGATTGCGTGAGCAGTTCGTGTGTGCCTTCAAAAAATTGTGCGAGGTTGATGAAATTGCACAGCGACTTGCCCATTTTTTGTCCGTTCACTGTCACCATATTATTATGCATCCAATAGCGCACGCCTTCGTGACCTGTTGAGGCTACTGATTGGGCGATTTCGCATTCGTGGTGCGGAAAAATCAAGTCCATGCCGCCGCCGTGGATGTCGAACTCTTCGCCGAGATATTTTTTGCTCATCGCCGTGCATTCTAAATGCCAACCGGGGAAGCCGTCGCTCCACGGCGAGTTCCAGCGCATGATGTGCTCCGGCGATGCTTTTTTCCACAGTGCGAAATCGACCGGGTTGCGTTTTTCGTCCTGCCCGTCTAATTCGCGGGTCGTGCTGAGCATATCTTCGATGTTGCGCCCCGAAAGCACACCATAATTGTGCTGTTTGTTGTATTTGAGCACGTCAAAATAGACGGAGCCTTCGCTTTCGTAGGCAAAACCTTTGTCCAGAATGTCTTGTACCAATTTGATTTGCTCTATAATATGTCCGCTGGCGTGCGGTTCGATGCTCGGCGGCAACACATTGAGGCTCTCCATCGCCTTGTGGTAGCTGTTGAGGTAGTATTGCACCACTTCCATCGGCTCCAGATTGTCCAATTTTGGCTTTTGGGCAATCTTGTCTTCCCCCGAATCGGCATCGTTCACGAGGTGCCCC